>JAAZLM010000203.1 GCA_012799315.1 Clostridiales bacterium
AAGGAGGAAATAGAATGTATCCAATCAAATTGAACCCACATTTCACGGATTATATCTGGGGTGGGAGGAAATTAATCGAGGATTTCGGCAAGAAGAGCGACCTTGATAGAGTCGCCGAAAGTTGGGAGCTATCCTGCCATAAAGATGGGGAATCTACAATTGCAAACGGTGATTATGCTGGGCGAACATTGCTTGAATATATCGAGGAAATGGGTAGAGGTGTATTAGGCACGAATTGTGAGAAGTTCGACGACTTCCCAATTTTGATTAAGCTAATCGATGCAAAAGATAATCTATCCGTTCAGGTTCACCCCGATGACCAATACGGCCGCCGAGTTGAGGGCGATAACGGTAAAACGGAAATGTGGTATGTTGTCGACTGTGATGAGGGCGCAACCCTACTATACGGATTTAAGTCGGAAATATCGAAAGAGGAATTCAGCAGGAGAATTGAAGAGAATACTCTCCTTGAAGTTGTCAATTCTGTCAAGGTGAAAAAAGGCGATGTTTTCTTTATCGAAGCTGGAATGCTCCATGCAATAGGGAAAGGGATAGTAATTGCCGAGATTCAGCAGAACTCCAATACGACATACCGCATATACGATTATGGTAGAATTGGCGCAGATGGCAATCCACGTCAGCTCCATGTTGATAAGGCGCTGGATGTGACGGAGCTTGCTCCCCCAATCAGGCGCAGCTTCACTGATGATGGCAAGTACGGCGAATTGCTAGTAGAATGCGAATACTTCACAGTTCGCAAGCTAACGACTAATACAATGCTCAATGCCGATTCGGCGAGCTTCCATGCGATTTTACTCCTATCGGGAAATGCGCATATCAAATATGGTGACGGTGAAACTATCGCCATTAAAAAGGGCGAAACTGTCTTCATTCCCGCAGGACTTGGGGAATATGAAATACATTCGGATGGTGAAATTGAGGCACTGCTAACTACTGTTTAGGGGGGATGGAATGAAATATTATGTAGGGATCGACTTAGGTGGCACTAATATTGCCGCCGGTGTCGTGGATTCGCAGTATAATATAATTGCAACAGCTAAGACTAAAACAAATATGCCACGTTCAGCAAGTGAAATTGCTAACGATATGTCACGAGTAGCTATCGATGCAATTGCAAATGCAGGACTGAAGAAAAGTGACATTGAGTGGATTGGGATCGGTTCGCCCGGTTTAATTAACCGTGATTTAGGCATTGTAGAATATTCGAACAACCTAGGATTCAATGATGTGCCACTAGCAAAATTTGTAGAGAACGGCACGGGGATAAGAACATATATCGATAACGATGCCAATGTAGCTGCTTATGGCGAATTTGTAGCAGGATCGGCAAAGGGCACGAACAACGCCATTGTTATAACACTTGGCACAGGTGTCGGCGCAGGAATCATCATTGATGGTCATCTATATTCTGGGTCGAATTTCGGCGGTGCGGAAATTGGCCATATGGTAATAGAGATTGATGGTTATAATTGTACCTGCGGTAGGAAGGGCTGTTTCGAAGTATATTCATCGGCGACGGGGCTTGTGCGTATGACACGTGAATGCATGGACAAGCACCCCGACAGCCTAATGTGGGTAATTTCACGTCAATATGGGAAAGTGAGCGCAAGGACGGCTTTTGAAGCGATGAGAGCAGGCGACGAAGCGGGGCGGTTAGTAGTTGAGAAGTACATAAAACACCTTGCTTGCGGCATTGCAAATACAATTAATATCTTCCAACCAGAAATTCTTTGCATAGGTGGAGGGGTATGTAATGAGGGGGATGCACTGCTGAATCCATTACTTGAAATTATAGCAAATGAAGTATATACAAGAGAGTCGGGACGCAACACAAGAATAGAAATAGCATCACTTGGCAATAATGCGGGTATTATAGGTGCTGCATTATTAGGAACTGCTATTAAACGGAATCAACATTGAAAGGATGAATTAAAATGAGAAGTAAATTGTTAAAGGGCGGGGCAGAACGCACTCCGCATAG
>JAAZLM010000204.1 GCA_012799315.1 Clostridiales bacterium
GATTCCTTGATAGGATAACGGCGGATAGCATTCCCGACGACTATGTTGTATTCATTATCAATAATGAGGTAACGAACAAAAAAGGAAGAGTGTATCAGCTGGAGATTAGTGAATATACAAGCTCGCCACCGGGCAGCAATAAATTAATTATGCCGGAGGATATATACGGTAACCGAAGTTTTATAATTGAGCTTTCTAAATACACTAATTCTTCGGTTAATATTGATATCGAAGTGCTTGACAAAAATAATGAGCGAACACATGCTAGCGCAAATAGGGTTTCATTAGATAATATTAGGCTGAGAAGAACAGCCGTAGAGGAACATGATCCCGCTATTGCACAATCCGGCGCTAATACATATGTAGTAATTAAGCAGCCGGACAGTTCATATTAAGTTAGTAAAGATATATACCAATCGGCAATTGCTGTTCCGACTAATGCGGATATTGCAAGCCCAATTGATAGATATGGGCCGAATGGGATCTTGCTTTTCTTAGTTTTTATCTTGATTATAATACCGCAGATCGCCGCTATCACAATGCCGAACAGGGCGGCAATAACAATCGATTTGATCCCTAGTAAGAATCCAGCAGCGAACATAAGCTTAACATCGCCACCGCCCATTCCTCCAGTGAATATCGCTATTAAGAGGAATGGAACACTGATTATCACCGATCCGATTAATCTGCTAAATATCGATACTTCAGGGAATACCCAGATCGAAGAAATTCCTAGAACAAAAATGGCGGCAACTAGCCTATTCGGTATGAGCATCGTGTCCAGGTCGATCATCGATATTACAATAAGAATCGAGAAAAATATTGCAATGGTGATAGCTTGCGGGATTGATGGGAACCTATAAAATGCAATTGCGAAAAGAACACCATTTAGCAATTCGATTAAAGGGTATCTTATTGAAATGCGGGTATGGCAGGTTCGGCATTTCCCTTTAAGAAATATGTAACTAAATAGGGGGAAGAGCTCAAACCACTTTAACTCAGATTTGCATTCCATGCAATGCGATGAACCGAAAACTATGGATTCGTTCTGAGGAATTCGGTAAATGCAAACATTGAGGAAACTCCCGATTAGTAATCCGAAAATAAATGCAATGATAATTTGAATCAACATATACTTAATTCACTCCTATATCAAAATATAATATCATTGTATCATAAAAAGTTTAAAATACAAGGGGAAATTGATTTATATGCTTAACATGCAAAATTCTTTTAAGCTAAAAGTGAGGGTAATTTTATGAAGAATATACCTATTGGACAACTGTTAGTAGAAAGTGGCAAAATTACTAATGAGCAATTAATGACTGCTTTAGATATACAGAAAGAATCCAAAGGACAATTGATAGGCGACATATTAGTAGAATTAGGTTATATTAACGATGAAGAACTTGCTAAAGCTTTAGCGATGAGATTACAAGTACCTTATATTGATTTAACAAAAACCGAATTATCCCAAGAGGCAATTGACAAAATACCGGAAGCGTTAGCACGTAAACACGGTGTAATCGGGGTAGCAGTAAATAATAGACGATTGACAATAGCGACGAATGACCCTGTAAATTTCTATGTATTCGAAGAAATTAAGATGATTTCCGGCATGGATTATAATACCGTATTGGCATCAAAATCCGGTATAAGCAGTGTTATCGACAAAATCTATTCCATGCAGAATATTGACACTGTTATGGATGACGTCAACAAGGAATACACAATAGAAGATGAACTAGCCGAGCTATCCGATGAGGTCCTATCAGGGGAAAGGGTCGATAGTGCTCCGGTTGTAAAGTTAGCGAATGCTATTGTTGAAACTGCTTATAGAGCTAAGGCGAGTGACATTCACATTGAGCCTTTTTCCAATATCACAAAAATTAGGATCAGGATAGATGGCGATCTTGTCGAGC
>JAAZLM010000205.1 GCA_012799315.1 Clostridiales bacterium
GGGCTTCTACTGTGAGATAATAGAGGACGTCATTAGCGTTAATTGCAGTATCGGGATTGCCATTCTTGATGAGGGAAGGAAGAATTACGAGCAGATAATTGCAGATGCCGATGAGGCAATGTATAAAATCAAGAAAAGCGGCAAGTCAAGATTCGGATACCTATAAAAATAACACCATCAAGAATTTTCTTGATGGTGTTTGCTGTAATATGTAGATAATTTATATTCCTTCAGGGAGAATTTTATTCGCTGCCGCCCCAAGTAGTACTGCGACGAATAAGCCGGAAATGGAGATGTTCTGTGTAACTTGAATGCCATCAGCAAGACCGAGCCCGAACACGAGAATTAGCGCAACAATGATTAAATTCCGACTCTGTGTGAAGTCTAGTTCAGCATCGGATAATGTGCGCATCCCGATAGCGGCGATCATTCCAAATAATATTACCGACATACCGCCAAGTACGGGCGCAGGAATTGTTTGTAAAACCGCTCCGAACTTACCAAGAATGCCTAGCACAATGGCGAATACGGCGGCGATCTTAAGCACGAAAGGATTGTAAACCTTTGTAACAGCGAGAACACCGGTATTTTCAGAATAAGTTGTGTTGGCAGGGCCGCCGATTAATCCGGCGAAAACTGTTGCAACTCCATCACCGAGAAGTGTCCTATGCATACCGGGATCTTCAAAGAAGTCCTTGCCGACAACTGTTCCGTTAGTTGTAATATCACCGATATGTTCCATGAAAGTAACAAGTGCGATCGGTGCGATTAGCATTATAGAGCTAAGGCTGAATTTTGGCAGAGTGAAGAAATTCTTAAAATCGAAGATATTGTTGACAATTGCAGCCTCTTTAATAACATCGGTGCTAATTAACTTATATCCGAATATGCCGGTTAAATCAAATACCACACATACAAGATAGCCAGCGACTAGTCCTGATAGAATCGGCACTAATTTAAAGAAGCCCTTTGCAAATATTGATGCAATTATAATTACCGATATAACAATTAAAGCGATAATCCAGTTCTGGAGGCTGGACGCAAATTGAACACCATCGGCACTATGTGTAGTTACAATATTGCCAATGGCGACCGGTGCTAATGTTATCCCGATAACGACAATTACAGGGCCTGTAACGATCGGCGGGAAAAAGGAGCGGATCCTATCTGCGCCAAGTAGATATACAAGAACGGCAAGTAAAAGATAGATTATTCCAGAAATAATAATACCGCCTTGTGCATACTGCGCTCCCTCATTTGCGACTGTCGCCCCAATGGCGGCAAGGAATGCAAAGCTAGAACCTAGAAATACGGGCACTTTATGCCCTGTGATAAAGTGAAATATCAATGTGCCAATACCAGCAGATATTAATGCGACGGCTGGATTTAATCCTGTTAAAGTTGGCACGAGGACTGTTGCCCCGAACATTGCGAATAGATGTTGAATCCCAAGCAGAAAGTTTTTACTATTAAGATTTTCCTTCATTTTTATCCTCCTAAATTATCATCACATTCGATTATACTATGATATGATGCTTTATGCAATTGAAATATCACAAAAAAGATGCGTATATAGCAATGTTTTATCTTTTCACCAATAAACACATATAAGAGTTATTTATTTTGCAAAATGTGTTTATCTTTTCCGTCAAATATGTTACAATAGTTCTTGTAACATTATTGTTAGTAGGTGTTTTAATGCTATCGAATTTAAGCAAGATCAATATAATAACTGGGCATTATGGCTGCGGTAAGACGAATTTCGCAGTCAATCTTGCTGTGATGCTTGCCAATATGGGGGAGAAAGTTACAGTTGTCGACCTTGATATTGTCAATCCCTATTTCAGGACTGCTGACTTTACCGAAATATTCGATAATGCCAATATAGCATTAATGAAACCACAATTTGCCAATACGAATCTAGATATACCATCAATAAACTTCGATCTAGCCAGCCTGTTAAAGCAGGATGGTAAGGTGATAATCGATGTTGGCGGTGATGATGCGGGCGGGGTTGCTCTAGGGCGGTATCAAGATATTCTTGCTACAACGGACAATGTCACAATGTTCTATCTATTCAATAAATATCGCTATCTAACACAGGATAGTGATGACGCACTTGAATTAATGCATGAGATTGAGGCGGCGGCTAAGATTAAGGCGGATGCGCTGATCAATACATCGAATTTAGGGGAGGAAACAACCGCCGACGATATACGAGCAACATTCAAATCTATGGATGAAATATCGCAGAAGACGGGACTGGGAATAGCATTCACAGTTGCAAAAAAAGATATAGCTAATGAGCTGAGTGGTGAAGTTGAGAATTTGCTGCCAGTTGAAATATATGTTAAACAAATTTGGAGTTAAAAGTGTAGGAGGTTGGGAAGATGGGAAGAATTACAGTAGATGAGCAAAGATGCAAGGGCTGCGGTCTATGTATTAATGTTTGCCCTAAGAAGATTCTAAAGCTCAGTGAGGATAAGCTCAATGATAAAGGTTATAGCTTTATGGTATGCTTTAATATGGACGAATGTATCGGCTGTGCTGGATGCGCTATGATGTGCCCCGATATCGCCATTGAGGTAGAAAGATAGAAGGAAGGGAAGTATATATGGAAAGAAATTTAATGAAAGGCAATGAAGCACTTGCTGAAGCGGCTATTAGAGCAGGTTGTAAATGCTTTTTTGGTTATCCGATAACACCGCAGACTGAAATATCTGCCTATATGGCGAAAAGAATGCCGAAAATCGGCGGAGTGTTCTTGCAAGCAGAATCGGAAATTGGCGCTATTAATATGGTACTAGGTGCTGCATCGACCGGAACAAGGGTAATGACATCATCATCTTCACCCGGAATAAGCCTAAAGGCGGAGGGGATTTCCTACATAGCTGGATCCGATCTACCGTGCGTTATAATTAATGTGCAGCGAGGCGGCCCCGGTCTTGGTGGGATTCAGCCCTCACAGGCGGATTATTGGCAAGCGACAAAGGCACTAGGACATGGTGATTTCCATGTGATTGTATTCGCACCGTCAACCGTGCAGGAGATGGTAGATCTAGTTACAAAGGCATTCGATCTAGCGGATATATATAGAATGCCGACAATGATACTTGCTGACGGGCTACTAGGTCAAATGATGGAGCCTGTAACATTCCCCGATCAGCAGAGCATCAATGAATATGATAAGTCCTGGGCTGCCGATGGGCATAAAAATAAAAGGAAGCATAATATTATTAATTCTCTAATACTCAGCCCCGAAGATTTAGAAAAGTCAGTGCAAGAGAGATTCGAGAGATATGATAAAATCGCTAAGGAAGAGGCAATGGCGCAGTGCTATCTTACAGATGATGCAGATATTGTGCTAGTGGCTTATGGCGCGACGGCACGTGTAACGCAGAGCGCTGTCGATCTAGCTAGGGAAAAGGGCATTAAAGCGGGACTAGTGCGTCCGCAAACGCTATGGCCATTCCCAGCGGATCATATTCGCACCGCAAGTGAAAATGCGAGCAGCCTCCTATGTGTCGAGATGAGTATGGGTCAGATGATTGATGATGTTAAACTAGCTATAAATTGTAGCAAACCTGTTCACTTCTATGGAAGAACGGGCGGCGTTATTCCGACACCGACAGAAATACTCACCGAGATTGAAAATATATCAGGAGGTGCGAAGGAATGAGTAACACAGAAAAGACAACGAAGAAAGTATTTACAAGGCCGAATGCACTTGCAGATGTTCCGACGCATTATTGCCCGGGCTGCACACATGGAATTGTGCATAGGCTAATTGCGGAGGCCATTGATGAACTAGATTGCTTAGGGGATGCTATTGGAGTGTGCCCAGTTGGATGTTCTGTAATGGCATATGATTACTTTAATTGCGATATGATACAAGCGCCGCACGGTCGTGCTCCCGCAGTTGCGACGGGGGTAAAACGTGCAAAGCCCGATAACATCGTATTCACGTATCAGGGCGATGGCGATTTAGCCGCTATCGGAACGGGCGAAACAGTCCACGCAGCGACTAGGGGCGAGAATATAACAATCATATTTATTAATAATACAACATATGGTATGACGGGCGGGCAAATGGCGCCGACAACATTACCCGGCCAAGTGACGCAGACAACTCCTTACGGACGTGATACAGATACTGCAGGATTCCCGATCCGTGTGTCAGAGATGCTTGCCACACTTGACGGAGTTGCATATGCTGAACGTGTTTCCGTCGATAACATTAAGAATGTAAATAGAGCTAAAAAGGCTATCAAAAAGGCATTCGAATACCAAACCCAGAAAAAAGGCTTTACTATTATTGAGGTTTTATCAACTTGCCCGACGAATTGGGGATTGGATCCAGTAAAATCACTAAAGTGGCTTGAGGAAAATATGATGCCTTATTATCCACTCGGTGTGTATAAGGATAAGGAGGCACAGTAATGAATAAGACAATGCATAAGGAGATCTTGCTTGCGGGATTCGGAGGACAGGGGATACTTTTCGGCGGTAAGGTGCTATCTTATTTTGGACTAATCGACGGAAAAGAAGTTTCATGGCTACCGTCATACGGCCCTGAAATGCGTGGCGGAACGGCGAATTGTTCGGTATGTATTTCCGACAAGCCGATCGGCTCACCTTTAATATTAACACCGTCGGAGCTTATTGTTATGAATTCGCCGTCGTTCGATAAATTCATCAATGCAGTCCAGCCCGGCGGTAATGTATTCATCGACAGCACATTGATTGAACAAAGATGCGAACGTGACGATATAAATTGTTACTATATTCCTGCAACAATGCTTGCAAATCAGAATAATTTAGTTGGCCTGGCGAATATTATAATGATGGGTAAGTTTATTAAAGAAACAAAAATCGCCCAACCGGAAACGGTCAAAAAGGCGATTGAAATGTGCGTGCCACCATCACGCAGTCATTTAATTGAAGCGAATTTAAAAGCTATTGAAATCGGCATGAACTACAAAGAAGATTAGAAATATCATGGGCAAATTTATGAAGGGGTGAAGAAATGGTTTTAGTCAATACTGATTATATTTCAGGACAGGAGCTAATTACACTATCACTTGTGAGGGGCAGTGTAATTCAATCAAAGCACGTAGGAAAAGATATAATGGCAGGATTTAAAACTATGGTCGGTGGAGAAATTAGAGGATATACTGAAATGATGGACGAAGCAAGGGAGATTGCAACGCAAAGAATGATAATGGA
>JAAZLM010000206.1 GCA_012799315.1 Clostridiales bacterium
AACTTGATAGCTTTATTAGCCATGGGGGATTGTCCTTCATGGCTATTTCTTATTTAAATATCTAGTGCTGATGGGAATTTTTTTGTTGCAAAAAAAGTTAATATTGGGTATAATAAAACAAGGCGGAAATATTGATGCCTATTGAATATAAAGGAGGCAAAAATCATGGAAATCACAAGGGATAGCTTTATTGGTGATATATTAGATACCGATGGGAGTACGGCTATTTTCTTCCTAGAGATGGGAATGCATTGTCTAGGATGCCCAGCCTCAAGAGGTGAAACTTTGGAGGAGGCTTGTCAAGTCCACGGTGTTGACGTCAATGAACTTATAGACAAGCTTGAAAAACATTTTAAATCGCACTAATGCTTATTTGTTAAATCGAGCCGTCCGACAGGAATCTATTAGCGGACGGCTTTTTTTAGATATTATAATTTGAGGGAGCGTAATAGAATTTATGCTGGATAGACGGTTGAGCGCTGTTGCTAGTTTAGTTCGGCGGGGTAAAAAGATAATCGACGTTGGAACGGATCATGCGCTCCTACCTGCGCATTTGATTAGAGAGGGTTTCATATCGGGCGCATATGGCACGGATATTCGAGATGGGCCGCTCAAGTCGGCAAGAAAGACCGCCGAAGAATTCGGCATCGATGACGAATTGCAATTAATTAAGGCGGACGGACTTCGTGGCGTGCCAACAGATGCCGATGATATTATCATCGCTGGCATGGGTGCGGGGCTGATCTCAAGAATCGTATTAGATGCACATTGGCTGAAATCCCCCGATAAAAGGCTAATTCTGCAACCAATGCACAGGGCGGAAATACTGCGAAAGAACCTTTATAACAACGGATTCGCTATTGATAGGGAGATCCCCGTTATTGATGGGGAATATGTATACTGCGTTATGTGCGTTACCTATACTGGTCAGTGCATCGATGTTGATGATTATTTTGCCTTTACGGGCAAGATGGTCGACACATTGCGTCAGGGAGGCGAACATTCTGATCATGCGGCGCTATACTTGCTATACCACGCAAAGAAAATTCGTGGTAAGGCACGGGGACTTGCTAGATCTATCGATAGGGAGAAAAGAGCACAGTCGGAGTATTGGGAGAGTCTTGCAAGAAGAATTATAGACTTAGTTGGGGTGAGGGAAATTAAAATTGCTGATATTTATAAGAAAATCGACGAGATAGCACCTTTTAGCTATGCTCAGGAAGGCGACAATTGCGGATTGCTTGTCGGCGATAGTGAGGGAGAAGTGACAAGAATCCTACTAGCACTAGATATAACGAACGATGTTGTTGATGAAGCCGTCACAAAAGGGTGCGAGCTGATAATTAGCCACCACCCTGTAATATACCATCCGTTATATAGTGTAGATGGGGACAACCCTGTCTTTCGGCTGATTAAACACGGCATTGCAGCGATATGTGCGCATACTAATATTGATATGGCACATGGAGGACTGTGCGATTTAATGGCGCAGGCTATGAGGGTGGAAAGTGGCGAGATCGTCAAAGTCATGTCATACGATGGTGGGACGCCGATCGGTTACGGGCGAATTTGCCAGCTTGAGAAGGAATATAGTGCAGACGAATTGGCGCAAAGAGTCAAGGACGCATTCGGCAATACGATAATACGATATGTTGACGGTGGCAAGCCGATTAGGCGGATTGTTCTAAGCTCCGGTGCGGGTTGGAATATAATCGACTCCGCCCATGAAAAAGGATTCGATGCCTTTATAACGGGGGATTGCAAACATGATCAGCTTGTCGATGCCGTTAATAAGGGGTATACATTAATAGATGCTGGGCATTTCCACACTGAAACGATTTTCGCACCGATGTTAAGACGTGAATTGCTAGAGTCATTCCCTGCGGTCGATGTGATAATTGCAAATAGCAATGTCGATCCGGTAAAATATCTATAACTAGAAATCCATTATGAAATGAGAGATTTAAATGGCTTTAGATGGAGCCTTTTTACATTGTATATTGAATGAACTGGGCGGGGGCGATGACTGCCTAATCGGCGCAAGAGTGGATAAAATCCACCAGCCATCTAGGGAAGAAATTGTCATGACGCTACGCACTAGGGGTAGGAATGTTAAATTGCTCCTATCCGCCAATGCCAGCAGCGCAAGGATTCATCTAACTGAAATCGCATTGGAGAATCCTAAGCAACCGCCAATGTTCTGTATGCTACTTAGAAAGCATTTAAGTTCGGGGAGGCTCATTAACATTCGTCAAGATGGGCTTGAGCGGATTGCCGCCCTTGATTTTGAATGCATGAATGAGCTTGGCGATATTGTCACTATAACGCTGATATGCGAGATTATGGGCAGGCATTCGAATATAATAATCGTTGATAGTAACGGTAGAATCATTGATGCTATTAAGAGAATTAATGCCGAGATGTCGAGTGTTAGGCAGGTATTATCGGGGATGCAGTATTCACCGCCACCACGACAGGATAAGGCTAATTTCCTCACCGATGATGAGAAGAGAATTCTTCTAGCAATAGATATTGTAAGGAATGAAGAATTGTCCAAAGCTTTAATTAAATCATTGGAGGGTATATCACCGATATTCGCCCGTGAATGCGCATTCTATGTTACGGGTGGGCAGAATATATTTAAGGACGATTTAACCGACGAAAGAAAAGCGAAGCTGCTTGAATTCCTTGGTGAATCGGCAAAGAGGGTAAAAGACGGGCCGCATTATACAGTCGTAGTCGAGGAATCGGGCAAATTAAAGGACTTCAGCTTTGTCGATATAAGGCAATACGGCGGTATGATGAATACGGTGCGGTATAATACCGCAAGCGAATTGCTTGATGAATTCTATCATGAACGTGATCGCCAAAATCGTATGAGGCAGAGATCCCATGACTTATTAAAGCTTGTAACAAATACGGCAGAGAGGATCTCAAGACGTGTCGAGGCGCAGCGGATTGAGTTGCAGGAATCGAGGAATAGGGAATATCTTAAAATATGCGGTGACTTGATAAATGCGAATATATACAGGCTAGAACGTGGGCAGACCTTTGCCGAAGTTGAGAACTTCTATCAAGAGGATTCGCCCATCATGAAAATTAAACTAGATCCACGCCTTTCACCAGCTGGTAATGCGCAGAAATACTACTCCGACTATCGCAAGGCGGACAATGCGGAGAAGAAGCTAAAGGAATTAATAGCAAGTGGCGAGCAGGAATTAATTTATATTGATAGCGTGCTTGAGGCGATTACGAGAACGACGGGTGAGAGCGAATTGATTGAAATTCGTGAGGAATTAGCACAGCAGGGATATTTAAGGCGGAGCAGAAAAACATCTAAGATGGATAAGCCGCTCCCACCTATCAAATACAAATCGAGCGACGGGTATGAAATCCTAGTAGGAAGAAATAATATGCAGAATCATAAGCTATCGTTAAAGATAGCGAAAAAACATGATATATGGCTGCACACACAGGATATACACGGCGCACACGTGATTATTATCACGAATGGCGACGATGTGCCGATGTCAACATTGGAGGAGGCGGCGATGATTGCGGCATTCCATTCAAAAGCGAGGGAATCGGCAGGGGTGCCCGTGGATTATACCTATGCGAGATATGTCAAAAAGCCCAACGGTGCTAAGCCCGGCATGGTGATATTCGATAATAATAAAACATTATCTGTCACCCCCGATGAGAAAAAGGTGGAATCACTACTAATAAAACATTGAGCACTTAATAATTTACATTTAATGATTTGACACTTTATATATAAATGTGGCATTATAATATGAGAAAGCTTTATGGAGGTTAGCATGAGAAAAGAACTGGATAAACTATATGAACCATCACGGGTAGAAGATAATATCTATAAGCTATGGGAAGATGGGGGATACTTCCACGCAGAAGTAGATAGAACGAAGGAGCCGTATTCAATGGTGATACCACCGCCGAATATTACAGGACAGCTCCATATGGGACACGCACTAAACAATACATTACAAGACATTTTAATCAGATATAAGAGAATGCAAGGGTATTGCACAGTATGGATTCCGGGAACGGACCATGCTTCAATTGCGACCGAGGCGAAAATCGTCGAGGCAATGCGTGAAGAGGGGCTTGACAAGGGCGACATCGGCAGAGATGGCTTCATGAAACGAGCATGGGAGTGGAATGACAAATACGGCGGCAAAATTATAAATCAGTTAAAGAAGCTTGGCTCATCATGTGATTGGGAGCGGCAGAGATTCACTCTTGATGAAGGATGTAGTAAAGCGGTTGAAGAGGTATTCATCCGCCTATATGAAAAGGGCTTAATCTATCGTGCGGAACGTATAATAAATTGGTGTCCGCATTGCAAAACCTCAATTTCCGACATTGAAGTTGAATATAGTGAGATGGCGGGTCATTTCTGGCATATTAAGTATCCGCTTGCCGATAGTGATGATTATTTAGAGATTGCGACAACACGGCCAGAAACTCTATTAGGTGATACCGCTGTCGCAGTACATCCCGATGATGAGCGGTATAAGGATTATATCGGCAAAAAGGTAATTCTACCATTGGTAAATAAGGAAATACCAATTGTAGCCGATGAATATGTTGAGATGGATTTCGGTACGGGGGTAGTTAAAATTACACCTGCACACGATCCAAATGACTTTGAAGTTGGGTTAAGGCATGAATTGCCGGTAATTAAGATAATGGACGATTCGGCAGTAATTAATGAGAATGGCGGCAAGTATCAAGGACTTGATAGATATGACGCTAGGAAGAAGATAGTCGAGGATCTAAAGGCGCAAGATCTACTAATTAAGATAAAAGATCATGCGCATAATGTAGGATCTTGCCAACGTTGTAATACCGTTGTCGAGCCAATGGCATCGCTACAATGGTTTGTAAAGATGGATTCACTTGCTAAGCCCGCTATCGACATTGTAAAAAGTGGCGAGCTAAAAATTATTCCCGAAAGACTTGAAAAAGTATATATGAACTGGATGGACAACATTAAGGATTGGTGCATCTCCCGTCAACTATGGTGGGGTCACCGCATACCGGCATATTATTGCGATGAATGCGATGAAGTGATAGTTTCAAGACAGGAGCCACAATCATGCAATAAATGCGGTGGTAGTGTCCGCCATGATGAAGATACTCTTGATACATGGTTCTCATCGGCGCTATGGCCATTCTCAACTCTAGGTTGGCCGGATAAGACTGAGGATCTGGATTATTTCTACCCGACATCAACACTTGTAACGGGATATGATATTATCTTTTTCTGGGTAGCAAGAATGATATTCTCGGGGATCGAATACATGGGCGAAAAGCCATTCGACACTGTTCTTCTACATGGGCTTGTCCGTGATGAAGACGGACATAAGATGAGTAAATCTCTCGGGAATGGTATCGATCCATTAGATGTAATCGCCGAATACGGAGCCGACGCACTGCGCTTGATGCTTGTTACTGGTAATAGCCCGGGCAATGATATGCGCTATTCGACGGAAAGAGTACGATCGGGTAGGGGATTTGCAAATAAGCTATGGAATGCAACAAGATATATAATGATGAATTTGCCCGAAGAGATGACGGAGATTGAACTACCTAAGAAGCTATCAATAGAAGATAAGTGGATTCTGAGTAAGTTCAACACATTAGCAAAGGAAGTAACGGAGAATCTAGATAAATTTGAGCTTGGAATTGCAGTATCTAAAGTGCACGATTTCATCTGGGATATATATTGCGACTGGTATATCGAATTGACGAAGCCACGCATTTTCGCAGGTGAAAATACCGACGATGAAAACTCTATCGAAAGTGCAAGAGCGGCGCAGAATGTACTTGTATACTGTATGCGTGGCATGCTAAAGCTCCTACATCCATTCATGCCATTTATAACAGAAGAACTATGGCAGGCGATCCCGAACGACTGCGAAAGCATCATGATAGCCGACTGGGTGGAATATGATGATTCGCTCAACTTCAAGCAGGAGGAAGCACAATTCCAGAAGATTATTAACGTGATAAAAGGCGTCCGTGCGAGCAGGGCAGAGATGAATGTCCCCCCATCGAAAAAGGCGACGCTATATATTGAAACAGACGATGTCAATGTGTTTGTAGAGGGGGATATCCTCTTAAAGCGCCTTGCATATGCTGATGAAATTGTAGTCGCAAAGAGCCACGACGTCAGCGATATGATAACTGTTGTGACGGATAGTGCGAGGGTATTCATACCGCTTGACCAACTTGTTGATAAGAAAAAGGAACTGGAGAGATTATCGAAAGATAAACAGGCAATAGAGAAGGACATAAACTTCTTAAATGCTAAACTATCTAACGAAGGATTCCTAAATAAGGCGCCGCGAAAGGTTGTTGACGGCTTAAAGGCAAAGCTTGAAAAAGCGATGGACAAAAACGCACGGCTAGAACAAAGTATTAAGGATCTAAAAGGATAGCTAGCCGAGAGGGAGAACTAGATTATGGATTATAGTCAAGCCATGAAATATATAGGGAGCTTCGGTAGAAAGGGCGCTAGCGTGCAGGATTTAAGCCGAATCGGCGCACTCCTATCCTTGATGGACAATCCACAGGAGAGATCAAGATTTATTCATGTTGCAGGCACTAATGGAAAAGGATCGGTAGTGACAATGTGCGCCGCCATTTTAGAGGAGGCGGGTTACAGGGTCGGTAAGTTTACATCGCCCTATGTCATTGAATTCAGAGAAAGAATCGAGATAAATGGCGAGCCAATTAGCGAGGAAGATTTCGCAGAACTATGTTTATACGTCAGCCAATATGAGAGCGCCTTAACCGTGCAAGGATATGAATTTTCTCAATTTGAGATTATCAATGCAATAGCATTCGAATATTTCGCACGGCAGGAATGCGATATTGTATGCCTTGAAGCTGGGATAGGCGGTAGAGTCGATTCAACGAATATCATCACATCACCGCTTGTATCGGTGATAACGACTATTGCCCACGATCATAATGACTTGCTTGGCGATACAATTGAAGAAATTGCTCAGAATAAGGCGGGCATTATCAAAGATAGATGTGCGGTTGTAGTCGCACCAATGCAGAACGAAAACGCATTGGCGGAGATAATGGCGCAGAGCCTTGAAAAAAGTACATCTGTTTTGATGCCGAGCCTTAGCACAGTAAAGACACTTGAGAGCGGTATATTCGGCAGTAAATTCTCATACGGTGAAGATGAATATGAAATTCGCCTTGCCGGTGAACATCAGATCATCAATGCCATTACAGCGATCGAAACAATCCATGCTATAAATAAGCAAGGATATTCAGTTGACGGTAAATGTATCAAAAAAGGGCTTGCTAGGGCGAGCATCGCCGCAAGGGCGCAGATCCTGTCTAAGAAGCCGCTGATTATCCTTGATGGTGCGCACAATCCCAACGGTATGAGGGCGATGGTCGCACTCCTTGACAAGGTTGAAGTGAAAAGGAAGATAGGCATTATTGGCATGGTGAGCGACAAGAATGCCCAGGATTCACTAGCCGAGATAGCCCCGATATTGGATGAAATTATATTTGTTGAGGGATATAGCGATAGGGAATTGAGTGCAGTAAAATTAGCCGAAATTGCACGGAACTATACCGATGTTAATATAGGTGTATTCCCGTCAGTGCTGGATGGAGTTAGATATGCGCACGAAATTATAACTAAAGCAGATGCGGCAATAATAACCGGTTCATTGCTGCTTGCATCAAGCATAGAGAAGATTTTAGCTAAAAAATAACACACGCAACAGGATATGACAAAATTTTCATATTCAATGCCTTATTATTAGAACAGGACAAACTGTTTTGGTAATAAGGCATTGCTTTTTAGGGGGAAGAGAAAAATGGCAGTCAAAATTGAAATAGGCGATAACATCATCAATGCTCGCCTAATCGGGGATATTGATCATCATACCGCAAAGGGAATGAGAGAGGAAATTGACAATGCGGTCGAACGAACACAAATTAAGAAGTTAGTTCTTGATTTTAAGAATGTTAGCTTCATGGATAGCTCCGGAATAGGTCTTGTAATGGGCAGATATAAAATCATGGAGGAGGTGGGCGGTGTTGTTAAGGTTACGAATCCGTCCAACCATATTAAAAAGGTAATGCGTCTTGCTGGGCTAGATAGACTTGCACAAATAGAGAACAGTACATCGGGAGGGAATGACGATGAAAATTAAAAATGAGGTTAAAATTACCTTGATGTCAAAATCAGCAAACGAATCTTTCGCACGGGTTGCAATAGCGGCATTCGCCGCTCAGCTCGATCCAACACTAGAGGAGATTACAGACATTAAGACAGCAGTGTCGGAGGCAGTGACGAATTGCATTGT
>JAAZLM010000207.1 GCA_012799315.1 Clostridiales bacterium
AACTCCGTATTCCATTCATATGAGCCATTCAAGGGGGATATTCCTCGCCGTCAAGTCGGGTCGCTCATCGCTTTTGAATCCGGTGAATCCGTCACATATGGATTATACAATGCGCAGGAACGTGGCTCGCTCCTAATTGGGGCAGGTGTGCCAGTATATGAGGGTATGCTAATAGGGATATCACCAAAGGCGGAGGATTTAGTCGTCAATGTATGTAAGCGCAAGCATATTACAAATATGCGTGCGGCGGGTAGTGATGATGCATTGCGTCTTATTCCGCCGATAAAATTCAGCCTTGAGGAGGCGCTCGAATTCCTCGCTGACGATGAGTTGCTAGAAGTAACACCGAATAATCTCCGCCTTAGGAAGCAAGTATTGAGCAATCAAGTCCGTGCAAAATTAAGGGGAAAGAAATAACATAATATTTATATTAAAAGTGCTGCACAATATTGTGCAGCACTTTAATTATGTTTTGTTTTACTCGGCATCTTTTCTAAGCATATATTTATTCATTAAACTTCTCATCATTTGTGCTTGGCTCGACATTTCTTCACTTGCGGCGGCACTCTCTTCAGCAGTGGCTGTATTAGTTTGCACAACATTGGATATTTGCTCTACTCCTTGGGTAATTTGCTCTATTGCAATTGCTTGCTCCTCAGCCATTAAAGCGATTTCACTCACTAGAATGCTCGCCTGCTCTGATTTTTGCATACCGTCACGCATTGTTTGGGCTGTTTCCCTTGCAATTTTTGTCCCGCTTGTCACAGCTTCAATTGAATCACGAATCAGCTGCGTTGTTCCTCTTGCAGCCTCGGCAGATTTACTAGCAAGGTTGCCAACTTCATCAGCGACAACGGCGAAGCCTTTGCCCGCTTCTCCCGCTCTTGCAGCCTCGACCGCTGCATTGAGCGCAAGGATATTTGTCTGGAATGCGATATTCTCAATCGTCTTTATAATTGTGACGATTTCGTTCGATTTATTCTCAATCTCCGCCATTGCAAGGAGCATTTCTTCCATTTCGGCATTGCCATTCTGCAATGCTTCCGTCGATGCGCCGGCATGGATATTTGCCTCTTTTGCATTGATTGCACTTTGCCTAATTTGTTCGGACACTTCAACAAACGATGCGGATAACTCCTCAAGTGAGCTTGCTTGTTCGGTAGATCCCTGTGATAATGCCTGCGCCCCATCGGAAACTTGATTTGAAGCATCTGCGACTTGAATAGCAGCGTCCCTAATTTGTCCGTATTCCAAATTCATCTCATCTAAAATTGTATTGAGTGCATTCTGTATAGCGATGAATTCCCCTCTATATTGATATGCTATATAGAAGCTGACATTACCCTTTGCGATTTCTTCAAGTATGTAGGTGAGCTCCTCGACCATTTTCCTGATATATTCCTTCGAAGATAGGATTGCTGCAATTAACTCCCCAACCTCTGAGCTGTCTGGCTCAAGATTAAATTCCTCTGAAAGAATCCCGTTTGCAAAGTTATTTAGTTCATCTTTAATTATGCTAATCGGGTGAATTACTTTTCTTCTAATAAAAATCATCAGTAAAACTAACACTGCATTAACTATCGTGGCAATCACTGCACTTATAACGATTAGTGCTATTACAGCCGGCGTTATGCCGCTAGTAACGTCCTGTGTCGATCTAATAAGCTCTGCATATTTATATGCGCCGAACCCAGTTAAGCCGGTTAATGACGTAACTAACACTACACTTACTATGCATAGCAAGCGAATTATAAATGTTTGGCTGATAAATAGACTCCCCAAAAAGGACTGTTTACCGAATATTTTGCTGAAAAATTGACGGATCTTTTCCATTTAGGCATCCCTCACTTGTTTAATTTTATGTATCAATATTATCATTCTTTTTACAAAAAGTCAAGTTTAGTGACCGAATTTTTGTACATTTACTACATATAAAACGTTTACAGTGTTATGGAAGTTACGATAACATACAAAAGCCCGATTATTCTTATATTCTTTTTTACTTATTACTATCTTACACTACTTTGAGTGGAGTGATCTTTCTAAGAGAAATAAAGTCAAATAGAACGGAAATTGCCGATAGAATCCCCGCAATTGCTACAGATAAAATAAAGCTATTTGCCGTCATTACATCAATCTCAAGAAGTTTACTTAGCGAAATCAGAAACGGAATACTAATAATGCACGATGCTATTAATATAGTGGCTTTCTTCGTGATTGATGTCACGGAAACCATCTTAATTGGCGCACCTGTTATGATTTGCACCGCATAATCTCTCTCGTTCCTTTTATAATCTAAGATACTGTTCGATATAAATCCGACTGA
>JAAZLM010000019.1 GCA_012799315.1 Clostridiales bacterium
ATCTGCACCGATCAGCTTAACTATTTCCATCAGCTTTTCTTCTTCTAATAAAATGTTCGATATTGCCTGACGGCACTCAAGGAATTCACTGCCAAGAGTATCATCATAATATTCTTGCAAGTCATCAATATATTCACTATAACTTGTGTTCCAGTTGATGGCGGGATAGTGTCTTGAATACGCAAGTGACTGATCTAGCGCCCAGAAACAACGAACAAATCGCCTTGTATTCTGCGTTACTGGCTCTGAGAAGTCCGCTCCCTGTGGTGAGACTGCTCCAATAATTGAGATTGAGCCATCACCACCGCCAAGGGGTTTGACGTAGCCTGCCCTTTCATAGAATTCCGATAGTCTTGATGGTAAATAAGCGGGGAAACCTTCTTCAGCTGGCATTTCCTCCAGTCTGCCCGAAATCTCACGAAGAGCCTCTGCCCATCTTGATGTAGAATCCGCCATTATAGCAATATGGTATCCCATATCACGGTAGTATTCTGCTAATGTTATACCAGTATAGATAGATGCTTCCCTAGCGGCAACTGGCATATTAGATGTATTTGCAATTAGGACAGTCCTGTCCGTCAATGCCTTGCCCGATTTAGGGTCGATCAGCTCTGAGAATTCCTCAAGTACTTGAGTCATCTCGTTGCCACGTTCACCGCAGCCGATATAGACAATTATATCAGCATCACACCATTTTGCTAATTGGTGCTGCGTCATCGTTTTCCCCGTGCCGAATCCGCCCGGTATTGCCGCAGTTCCCCCTTTGGCAATAGGGAATAACGAATCAACAATACGCTGCCCAGTAATTAGCGGCATATTGATTGGAAGGCGTTCTATAATCGGTCTTGGCCGACGTATTGGCCACTTCTGACATAGGGTAAGAGGAATCTCCTCCCCCTTATTATCTTTGATCTTAACTACAACATCATTAACTTTATATTTGCCATCGGGTGCAACATATGTTACTTCTCCCGATAATAGAGGCGATAGCATGCATTTATGCACGATTAAATCAGTTTCAGGGCAGGTCGCATATACTTGCCCAGCCGATAATTTGTCGCCCACTTTAACAGTTATCGTAACATCGAAGAAACGATTCTCGTCAAGAGTTGGCACTTCACCCCCGACAGCGATGAATGCGCCACTACGCTCTTCTAAAACTTTCAACGGTCTTTGAATGCCGTCATATATATTTGATAGGATACCAGGCCCTAATGTTGCCGATAGTCTATCCCCTGAGGAGAGAACAGGCTCCCCCGGTTTAAGCCCCGTCGTGCTTTCATATACTTGAATTGTTGTCAGGTCATCATTAACACCTATAACTTCACCAACTAGGCGCTTTTCACCTACAAACACCATTTCTAGCATTGAAAAGTCCCTTGTATTTTTGACTGTAACTACAGGGCCATTTATACCATAAACTTGGTTGCTCAATGACTTCCCCCTCCAAATGCATTTGATCGGCTAGTTAACACCAAGACCACTCTCAAATACAAATCTTTTTCTTTGCTCATCTATTGCCGAATCCAATGTTCTATCGATTAAAACTTTTCCCTCGTCTAAAAGAATCGACAGTCCACCTAGGCTAATACTATTATCAACTTTGATTTCATAATTAGCACCGAGTGATTTTTGAATTACATCTTTATGTTTCATATCTTCTTGACGGATTAAAATTGTTGCATTCCCATCGTCAATCCCTTTAATAGCATCAGCGGCAGTATTCGATAGGAAGTCGACATATTGCTCCGATGCAGTAAAGGTATTAATTTTTTCTACAATAGAATCAAAAAGCTGGTTTACTAGCCTTTCTCGATGTTTAAGAACTTCACCTTTTGCCTTAATCTCTTCTTGCGAAACTGACTTGACAGTTTTTGCTTGAAGCTTCTTAACCATTCGGCGTATTTCTTTCGATGCATTATAGAGGTATTTTTCCTTAGCCTTTTGCACAATTTCATCTTTTTCACTTTGTGCCACATCTACAATGCTATTTATTTCATGCTCTATGCTAGAAAAAATCGCATTCTCAAAACGATAGAGTTTTTCGTTTTCAACGCTCATAGACTCCACTCCTTATAGCTTGATACCTATGGCTTCACGAACATATCTGTTGATTGAATCTGTAATTTGCGATGTTAGATGCCTATCAGG
>JAAZLM010000020.1 GCA_012799315.1 Clostridiales bacterium
AGTTATCAGTGTTACCGAACTTTGGACTTGGTGGCCCCGATGAGGAAGGTTCACTTATAATACCGGACGGATCGGGAGCAGTAATCAACTTCAATAATGGTAAAGGTGCATACAGAGCATATTCTGAACCTGTCTATGGTAAGAACACAACTGTTGTACCTCTAACAAAAGAGGTCAAAAAGCAACAAGTCCATCTACCAATGTTCGGAATCGTCAAAGAAGACAATGCTGTATTAGCAGTAGCGCATAAGGGCGATGCGGAAGCATCTATCAATGCTTATGTTCAAAGACAGAGTAACAATCCATATAACGGTGCATACTTTAGCTTTACTTTAAGATCTAAGGATGCATACTATATTGCAAATGACGCTCAAAAGAAATTAGATATGTACGAGAGCGGCAAAATTAAATTTGACGAAATAGAGGTTAGGTATTATCCAATAGCAGAAAAAGATGTTGACTACAATGCTATTGCTAAAAAGTACCGTGACTATCTTGTAGAGGAAAAAGGTGTAACGAAAAAGGCGAAGGCGGATACATCACCGCTCTATCTAACCCTGAACGGTGGCGTTGTTAAGCCTACATCAGTTTTCGGTATACCCATGAACCTCAAAAAAGATGCAACAACATTTTCTCAAGCGATAGAAATTCTTGATGAGTTAGATGCTGTCGGTGTTGACGATATTGTAATCAACTACAAGGACTGGAGCAATTCAAGTATTGGAAACAAGGTAACGAGTAAAGTCGACCCAGCTAGAATTCTAGGCGGCAAAAGGGGAATGAACAAGCTAATAGATCATGTTAATGAGAAAGGATATACACTATATCCAAATGCGGAGTTCACACAGTTTAAGAAGTCGGGCAATGGATTCAGAACAATGTTCGATTCATCAATACGCCTAACAAGAGCATATTCAAGACAGATGAAATATACTCTATCGTTCGGCACGCCGACACTCAACCAAAAGACATGGTCACTCCTATCGCCGAATTCGTTCGATAAGGTATTCACCTCATTGGCGAAGTCCTATAATAAATTCGGGCTAGAGAACATTTCACTTGACGATGCGTCATACCGCCTATATGCGGATTATGGCAAGAATACTAAAATACGCACAGATATGATGGAAATCGTAACGCAGGGATATAATGATATGAATGAGAATGTCGGGTCGGTACTAGCACAGAGTGCGAATGCCTATGTACTGCCATATGTTGATCATGTTACGAATATACCAACAAGTTCGAGCGGTCATGACGTTTTTGATTATGACATTCCGCTCTATCAGATGGTGCTTCAAGGACTGATCCCTTATTCGACCACTCCTATTAATGCGAATGCTGATTCCGATGAATTGATCTTACAAGCAATTTCAACCGGTGCAGCCATACATTATGATTTCATTTATGAAACACTCAACGAGCTAGTGAATACTGACTACGATCAGCTATTCTATGCAAACTATAAAGGTTGGATCAAAACTTTAGGTGAAGAATATGCCCTCATGAACGAGATAACTAAAGGGCTGAGCGATAAGCAGATCACCGATCATAAGATTCTGACACCAACTAAAACGCAAACAACTTTTGAAGATGGCACAATCATCATTATCGATAAGAGCAACCACTTCATTAGTGTTAATGGAAATGAATATGTGTTACCGAGCTTAACGCTGGAAGGAGGGGAGACTCTTGAGTAAAACCAATGTGAACCTTGATGCTACCGAGCTAGATGTTGACACACAAGCTGAAGGGACAGATACTACCGCCTCCGAAGTTAAAGCGAAGGATAAGCCGAAGAAGCTGCGCATTTCATACGAGAGGAAAAAGGGGCTATACGGATACGGATTCATAAGCCTATGGATTATCGGTACAGTTTATTTCTTCCTAATCCCGATTATAAAATCTATGTTTTACGCATTCCATAAGACAAGACTTGAGTCGGGAAGATTGGACTTAACCTTCATCGGGCTTGACAATTTTAATGAAGCTTTATTTAAGAGCCCGACATATATTCCCGCCCTTTCTGCCTCACTGACTGAAGTATGGCAGAGGGTAGTAATAATCGTAATTTTCAGTCTATTCATCGCTGTTCTCCTTAATCAGAAGTTTAAAGGAAGAGTAGTGGCAAGAGCGATTTTCTTCCTGCCTGTCATTATTGCAACGGGGCCTGTAATAGGAATTATCAATGGTGATATGGTGAATCAAGGTGTTCAAGGTGCTGAGCAATTCAACACATTGTTTGAAACAGACCTTGTAGGGAAGTTAATGGAGTTCGTTGGCATATATAATGTAAGCCAGCAACTAACAGAAACAATTCAAACAATTACAAGCGATATATTCAACCTGGTTTGGAATTCGGGAGTGCAAATTCTCATATTCCTTGCGGCATTACAGACAATCCCCACCGCAGCGAGGGAGGCCGCAGAGGTTGAGGGTGCAACAGCATGGGAATACTTCTGGAAGATAACATTCCCGTATGTTAGCCCGATGATATTAGCGAACATTATTTACACAGTTATCGACTGTTTCACCGATCCTGATAACGAGGTTATGAGAATGGTCGTTTCAATGAAGGATCAATGGAACTTCGGCTATATGTCGGCGATAGCGTGGATATACTTTGCTATTGTTGGTGTAGCACTTGCGATTGTAATTTTAATCGTGTCGAAGCTAGTCCACTATGAAGTTGATTAAGGGGGGATGAATGTGAGTCTATTTAGTAATAAAGGTCTTTCCGAGG
>JAAZLM010000208.1 GCA_012799315.1 Clostridiales bacterium
AAAGAATGAGGAATATACTCAGCACAAAGGCATTAATTACACATATCCATGTATCGTGTTTTGATATGGATAGAGTGAATTGTGAAAGTAAAGAGGAGCCCTGAACAAATGCTATTATCGCAAATAAAAATTGCAATGGTGGTATTTTATCTATCTGTGTATTCATATACATCCTCCTATTTAGCGAATTCGGATTTTGATAATCCGCCCGGGCCTAATATCTTTACTTCAACATTTGTGTCGATTTCAATTTCTTTGAAATGCTTCTCCCAATCGTCTTTATATTTTGGCCATTCCTTGCGCTTTTTCTTTTCTATCAATTCTCCGAATCCGTATATATCGGATCCGTATTCTTTAGTAACGCTGAATGTTTTTTGAATTTCATCCTTGATAAATTCCTCAGTATCATGTTCAAGCTTTTTTATTTCCTCAAGTGATTCAAGATCAACATTCTCTTGAGCGCAGCCAATTGTACCTTCAAGGGCTATCTTTAGTTCTATTTTGATTTTACCATCGTGGCCGATCTTTGGCTTCATCTTTGTTTCTGAGCTTTTTATCTCTATGATAATCTCACCGCCATTAGTCTCCACACTTAGAACACCGCCATCGATTTTATTAACCACCCACTTTAGTCCCCTTGTTTCGATCTCGCTCAGTTCTCCTACTTTCTTATTATCTTTAAATATTGCTGTTCCCGATATTTCGACTATATCGCCGATATCGCTTTCAGTAATTTTCAGGATTGGCAATACTGCTTGTTTAGTTTCACTCGCTAAAGTGTTGACATAGTCGATTAGCTTAATGGAAACAGTCTGGGATGTGCTAGTCTGCATTTTAGCTAAACTCGATATGTCGAATGCTGGAATCTTTGTTATTTCAGGTTCAACATCTAATACATCCGATGCCTTACCCTCCGCTGCAAATACCAGAACACTGAGTCTTGTTTCATGATCCCGTATGAAGAAGTCAATATACTTCTCGCCATCTTCTTTGAGTAGTTCATCTCCAAAAACGATTATTTGGTTATGGGAGAAGTATAACTTCCTGCTAACTTCATGTGTGAATCCACGAATTATTGAAAAGATATTTGCGCCATCTCTTTTAACATTCCAATATTGTTTTTCGTCACCACCAGCACCACCATTACCCGCTGGTGTAGGCATTGCCTCTGTTTTTATAATTTGCGTTGTTAGGGTAACATTTTCTTTATCCTTTTCAGCGACGTCAATGCCCACTCCCATTACAAGAGCAAGCGAATTCAACTCACGCCTATCCCAACATCCGCTCAATGAGAACGATGTTACAATCAGCATTATTAATAATAATCTAATCCTAATTTTCATCATTTTGTCCCCCATCGCTCAGATCATAATCCGGCACAAAGAACTTCTGCCTGATTTCATTCTTACGTGCGAATCCCTTCGGCCGGCTTAGCATTGCCCATAGCGGGAATCTCACCGCTGCATCTTTCGAATCCTGCCAATTCATAGGCGCAAATGGCTGCAAGTAGAAGAAATTGAAACTTCTAAGCGATGCAAGATGCGCAATCATCATTAGAATACCAAGCGTAATTCCATAGCCGCCCAATGTCGCCGCTAGAATTAAGAAGAAGAATCTTAATAAAACTTCCGCATCAACCTGCGTCGGCACTGCGAAGCTTGCAAC
>JAAZLM010000209.1 GCA_012799315.1 Clostridiales bacterium
GAATGCTATGCTCACTAGATGAACTAGGATTAACTATTAATGACTTCCCATATGCAATTGAAGATGGAATATTTATATTAAGTGACGATCCAGAATTGAAAAGCAGCATTCAAATTGGGCAGGATATAAAAGAGGCAATCGGGCTAAATGACATCAAAGTCGAATTTGAAATTACATCTAACCGCCCCGATTGTCTATCCGTACTAGGACTAGCTAGGGAGGCATCGGCAACATTCGATACTCCTGTCAATATGCCGAATCCGCAGGTGAGCGGATCGGGCGGCGATATAAATTCCCATATTGGAATTGAGATTGAGAATAAAGAGCTATGCCCACGATATATTGCTAAAGTCGTCAAAAATGTGAAAATCGCCCCATCGCCAATATGGATGAGGGAGAGATTACGTGCGAGCGGTGTTCGCCCAATCAATAATCTTGTCGATATCACGAACTATGTAATGCTTGAATACGGCCAGCCTTTACACGCATTCGACTCAAGATATGTTGACGGTGCGAAAATCATCATTAGGAATGCCAAAAAAGGCGAGAAGATAATGACTCTTGACGGTGTAGAAAGACAATTGTCCGCCGATATGTTAGTTATTGCAGATGAGAATAA
The DNA here is from genome assembly GCA_012799315.1 of Clostridiales bacterium. GTDB lineage: Bacteria > Bacillota > Clostridia > Oscillospirales > Ruminococcaceae > JAAZLM01. The sequence goes on from JAAZLM010000209.1 coordinate 620, forward strand.
GCCGATCGCTGTTGCAGGTGTTATGGGCGGTGAATTCAGCGGCGTTATGGAAGATACAACTACTGTAATATTCGAGAGTGCAAGTTTCAACGGTGCATCTGTAAGAAATACGGCAAAGAGGTTAGGGATGCGTACCGACGCATCGGCACGATTCGAAAAAGGCATTGATGCGAGCACGACTCTACCAGCGATTTTACGTGCGTGTGAATTGATTGAAATGTTAGATGCCGGCGACGTTGTCGATGGCATAATTGATAGGGACTTCTCCGATAAGGCGCAAAAGCGCATACCACTAGATGCTGAATTTATAAACTCATTCCTTGGTATAAAAATTTCCGAGCAGGAGATGATAGATATATTGAGGAAACTTGATTTTGAATTCAGTGACGGTGATGTTATCGTGCCGAGTATTCGCATCGATGTAGAAAGTGATGCCGATCTAGCAGAAGAGATCGCAAGAATATATGGATATGACAATATCCCGACAACGCAGCCACGGGGGCTTGCACAGGCTAAGTTAACAAATGAGCAGAAATATCAGAAGAAATTATCAAATATCATGCTTGGGATTGGCTGCAACGAAATTGTTACCTATAGTTTCATCAGCCCAAAAGCATATGATAGAATTAATTTACCGGATAGTAGTAAAAAGCGCTCCAGCGTCACAATTTCTAATCCGCTAGGCGAGGACACGAGTGTAATGCGCACTACAACAATTGCTTCAATGCTTGATGTTCTATCGAGAAATTACAATAACCGCAATAAGAATGCTAGATTGTTCGAGATTGCAACAATATATATTCCTAATGAAGATAGGAGCAAATTGCCCGACGAGAGGGAGCAGCTAACGATAGGAATTTATGAGGAGAATGCCGACTTCTTCACGCTCAAAGGTATTATAGAATCGGCACTATCGGAGATGGGGCTAACGGAGTGTGACTTCAGTAGTTGTAGCAACAATCCGACATTCCATACGGGAAGATGCGCCATTATAACGAAAGACGGTGTCGAGATCGGCACATTTGGAGAAGTGCATCCGACCGTGCTTGAGAATTTTGACATCGGGACAAAAGCATATGTTGCCGAGCTTGATATAGCAACAATGATGGAATTCTCAGCGGGGGAGAAGAGCTATAAACCATTGCCGAAATTCCCCGCAATAACACGTGACTTAAGCCTAATTTGCGATGATGGAATCCCTGTTGCAGAAATCGAAAAAGCAATTAAAAAGGGAGCGGGCAATCTTCTTGAAAATATAGAGCTATTCGATTTATATAAAGGTGAGCAGATCGAAAAAGGCAAAAAAAGCGTTTCCTATTCGCTAACACTCAGATCTCATGATTCGACATTAACCGACGAAAGAGCGGATAAAGCTGTAAAATTAGTATTAAAAGAGCTGGGAAGTATTGGTGCAGTGATTAGAGCTTAGCATTAAAAGTTGGTTTTTTGCCGTTATTACACTTGTTATATTGTCCGTAATAGTATATAATATAAGTATATTATTTATTTGACAAATGAGGGAGGCGTATAAAATGCATGAAAAGACAATGACATTTTCAGTTCATGAAGATAAAGAGAGCGAAATGAAAAAAACATTGACTATTATTTATGATGCGTTGAAGGAAAAAGGATACAATCCCATTAATCAGCTTGTAGGTTATATTTTATCCGAAGATCCGACCTACATAACAACGTATAATAACGCAAGGAGTTTAATACGTCATATAGACAGAGATGAGCTTTTACAAGTTCTAGTTAAGAATTATTTAAACGATTGACACGATAAATGATAGAAATTATATTAACCCCATGACAAAATTGTCGTGGGGTTAATTTTTTCCAGAATAAACAGGACACAATTGAGCAAAATATATTTGTATAACAAAGATTAATGCTTCAAATTTATACCTAGA
>JAAZLM010000021.1 GCA_012799315.1 Clostridiales bacterium
AAACCCCCGTAGATTTTTTCTTTTTTCTCCCAGAAGGCTATATATTAAGTCATACGACGCCTATATGAACGATCAATTTGCTTATTCCTTTTTATCTCTTTTAGAATATACTTGATGCTTTCCTTAACGACATATGTATGGCTATTATTCATGGTTATAACTGTATCCGGAGTTTCCTCAGCTATTTCAATCATATCCTCATTTATCATTAATTTTGTTCCGTCAAGTCTGGTTAAAATAAGCATTTTAATTTACCAACTTTCATGTGAATTTTGCTCAGTCAGAAATACCTATATATGCGGCAAATTCCCCGCTGTAAAAGCCTCCCCACAATGTGGATTCGCTCAGGTTATGATGCTTTCATTATCGGGGGTGGGATTCCTCCGCTGTATTAGCCAGCGGAGGTCCCTTTTATCAAATCAACTATCTTTTTAGATTAACAAGTTCTTGTAGCATTTCGTCCGATGTTGTGATTATTCTTGAATTCGCTTGGAATCCTCTTTGCGTTGTGATCATATCGGCGAATTCCTGCGCTAGGTCGACATTCGACATTTCAAGTGCGCCCGTGACTAGCTCGCCCGATCCGTTCTGTCCCGGCTCGCATAGACTTGCCTCGCCCGATGCTGAAGTGCTAGTGAAATACGTATTCCCCGCCTGCTCAAGTCCATTCGGATTGTCGAATGTTACAATATCAATTCGCCCTAATATCAATGTGCCATGCACTGGATGTGTCGCTGTAATAACACCGTCGGGAGCGATCGACATACTTGTTAAGTCGCTTACAGATTGTGCTGCTGCCGTTCTTCCACCGTCAAGTTTAACTGTGCCAAGCAGCCCTGCGATATTGGTGAAGTATGTATTATCTCCGCCCATTAGCTTAACTGTTCCTGTTGATATAATATCAGTAATTGGGATATTGTCATCGCCCGTAATTCTAATTTCTCTTTGCGCGCTATATGATGGATCCGCCGGATCGTTGTTCATATTAGCTGCATCGGCAGCGGCTTGTAACTGTGCTACTGTCGGCTCGAATGGGATCGTGCCGCCCGAACCATCATCCATTGTTTCCGGCACGGTGAATGTTAGCACGCCGTCATTCCATTTTGCTGTGACATCTGTCGCAGTCGAATCGGACTTAAATGCTACCGATACGCTATTGCCGAATGAGCCAGCCGTCACCATTTCAAAGTTCAATGCGCCGCTCGATGTCGTTAGTGTATTCGACGCCGCCGCAAGTGTATTGCCGGGATATGGGTCAACCTCAAATTGCAGTCTGCCTATTTCAAGCTCGACACCGCCCTGTGTAATTGCGGCGTGGATTTCTGCCTCTAGTTCCGCTAGTGAATTGTATTGCTTTGTCTGATCAAATGTTACGGTTAAGTTATTCCCAGATAGCTCCGCAGTTGAGGGCTTGCCATGTACGAAGTTAATGCTGATATTACCAGCTGCACCGATTAATTCTGCTGATACAGTAACATTACTGCCCAGTAGAGTCTTTGTAGCCGATGCGGCATTGTCAGTAACATTCGGCACTATTACTTGGATTTTATTGCTCGATGCCGCCTGTCCCGAAGGATTGCCCGTTATACCTAGAACGAAATTACCATTCACATCGACAAGTGCGCCATTGTTATCAATCTCAAGAATACCTGCTCTTGTATACATGATATTGCCCGATTGGTCCTGCACTTGGAAAAATCCTTCTCCCGCTATTGCCATATCAAGTCCGCTACTCGTCATCTGGAATCCCGATCGCGACATCATAGTATCTATCGAACCTAACTGAACGCCGTAGCCGATTTGACTAGCATTAATACCGCCCGAAACAGTCGTTCCGCCCGATGCACTCCTCAGTGTCTGATAATATACATCTTGGAATGTTACACGGCTTGATTTATAACCGTATGTGTTGACGTTAGCTATATTATTACCGATAACGTCCATTTTTTGTTGGTGGGTTTTCAGTCCCGATACGCCTGAATATAGTGATCTTAACATTAATAAAGCACTCCTTTAAAATGTCAACCGCTGTGGCTCGTCCATCGTTCAGAGCCAAAGACCTCCTTACGGTCCAGTCTATAT
>JAAZLM010000210.1 GCA_012799315.1 Clostridiales bacterium
CGGAAGATGATGATATTGATGCTAGACTAGATGCAGGAGCTAGTATGTTCAACGTATCGGCAGCATCAAAGACTGCCGATGTCGTCGCTAAAATTAGGGAGAGATATCCCACTATCCCGATAATAGCAACGGGCGGACCGACCGATGAGAGTATCTTAAAAACGATACGTGCAGGAGCGAATGCGATTACATGGACGCCACCATCGAACGGTGAAGTGTTCAGGGATATAATGAATGCATACCGTGAGGGTAAGCCGCACCCTTAATATAGTATGCATATATAAGATGATAGTTACTTTGATTGAAAAGGAGAAAAGTATGGAACTAAAGATGAATGATACGATTAGAACAATTTTAGAGCGCAGAAGTATAAGGCAGTTTAAAGGTGAGCAAATCCCAAAGGACGATTTAAATACTATTATAGAGGCAGGAATCTATGCGCCGAGTGCAAGGAACCTCCAGCCGTGGCATATCACCGTCATTAGAGATGAAAGTTTAATTGAGGAAGTTGAGCACGAGATTAGAGAATATATGCTAAATAGCGATAACGAAGATCTAATCGAACGTGCAAAGGATGGAACACGCACGATTTTTCACAAAGCGCCGACGATTTTACTTGTATCCGGTGATGAAAGCAATGCCTATATGAAAGGCGATTGCTCAAATGTGTTGCAGAACATATCACTTGCAGCATGGTCGCTTGGCATTGGCAGTTGTTATATCGGTATGGGCAATATGTTGTTCCAAACAGATCGAGCAGAGGAATTCGTAACAAGGCTAGAAATTCCAAAGGGATATAAGTCATATTGCTGGATTTCACTAGGATATGCCGATGGCACGATGCCAATAGCCCCCGAAAGAAAAGACGGAGTTGTAACGTATATAGAATAATATGCAAATATTAATGTATAATTTAGTGAATATTTATGCAAGAATACCTTGACTTTAACGTATAATGATGTATAATATACATAACATCAATTATCGGAGGTATTTATTATGGGTAAAACACAGTATAAAAAGGTAGTATTAGCATATTCGGGCGGACTCGATACATCAATAATCATTCCATGGTTAAAAGAAAATTATGGGTGTGAAGTTATCGCAGTCGCTGCCGATGTCGGTCAAGGGGCGGAGCTTGACGGACTTGAGGAAAAGGCAATCAAGACGGGAGCGTCAAAATTATATATTGAAGACTTGACTAAAGAATTCGTTGAGGACTTTGTATTCCCGACAATAAAAGCGCAGGCAGTGTATGAGGATGGATATTTACTCGGTACTTCATTTGCTCGTCCGATAATTGCGAAGCGCCTTGTAGAAATTGCAAAAGCGGAGGGTGCCGATGCTATTGCGCACGGCTGCACGGGTAAGGGCAACGATCAAGTGCGCTTTGAACTAACGATAAAGGCATTTGCGCCGAATATGGCTATCATTGCACCGTGGAGAACATGGGAATTAAAATCACGTGAAGATGAGATTGATTATGCAGTGGCAAGGGATATTCCGCTACCGATCACTAAGGAAACAAACTATTCAAAGGATAAAAACCTATGGCATTTATCACATGAGGGACTAGATCTTGAGGATCCAGCGAATGAACCGCAGTTAGATAAAATCCTTGAGATGGGAGTATCACCGGAGAAAGCTCCCGATAAGGCTACATATGTAACAATTAGCTTCGAGAAGGGAATCCCCACCGCCATTGACGGGGAAAAGATGGATGGGATTTCTATTGTTACTAAGCTAAATGAGCTTGGTGGCGCTAACGGTATTGGGATTGTCGACCTAGTCGAGAATAGGCTAGTCGGCATGAAATCGAGGGGTGTTTATGAAACACCGGGCGGATCGATACTATATCATGCCCATGCTGTTCTTGAAACAATATGCCTTGATAAAGATACTCAAAGGTTCAAACAAGAGGTTGCAATTAAATTTGCCGACCTTGTATATAATGGGCAGTGGTACACCCCATTGAGGGAGGCATTGTCTGCATTTGTTGACACAACTCAGGAAACTGTTACGGGCGATGTCAAGCTAAAACTCTATAAAGGCAATATCATGAATGCGGGCGTTACTTCACCTTTCAGCCTTTATAGTGAGGAGATTGCTACCTTTGGCGAAGATGATGTATATGACCAAATGGATAGTCAGGGATTCATCAATCTATTCGGACTGCCGATTAAGGTAAAAGCACTTCAAGATGAAAAACGTGAGAAGAAAAATAACTAGAACAGGGGAATTACTATGGCATTATGGGCAGGGCGATTTTCAAAAGAACTTGATGAAGGGGTGAATGCCTTCAATTCATCAATTGCATTCGATGCTAGAATGTATGAGCAGGATATTAAAGGCAGTATCGCCCATGCTACAATGCTTGGTGCGACAGGTATTATAGATGAGAAGGAATCACGCATTATCGTGGCGGAGCTAGGGAAAATCCTTGAAGATATAGATAATGGCGAATTGGAATTCGATAGCAGTGCCGAAGATATTCATATGTTCATCGAGGCGGAATTAACTAGCCGACTTGGCAATACGGGCAAGCGGCTCCACACTGCTAGGAGTAGGAATGATCAAGTCGCCCTTGATTTAAGGATGTATCTGCGCACCGAATTAGATGGGATCCTTGATCAAGTCAAGGCGCTAACATTAACATTGTGCGATATAGCCGGCGAGAATCTACATACTGTAATGCCCGGATATACGCATTTGCAACGTGCACAGCCGATCACATTCGCACATCATCTAATGGCATATGCCGAGATGTTAATTCGTGACTATGATCGCCTAATGGCAGCACAGACGAGAATGAATGTAATGCCGCTTGGCAGTGGAGCATTAGCATCAACGACATATCCGATCGACCGCAATATGACGATGCAGCTACTAGGATTCGATGATATAACTGCAAATAGCCTTGACGGAGTGTCGGATAGGGATTTTTGCATTGATATTGCTAGTGCTGGCTCTATATTAATGATGCATCTATCACGTTTTTGTGAGGAGATAATCATGTGGTGTTCGTGGGAATTTAAATTCATTGAACTTGACGATGCATATGCAACGGGATCAAGCATAATGCCGCAGAAAAAGAACCCCGACATAGCCGAACTTGTACGGGGGAAAACGGGCAGGGTAATCGGCTCACTTGTAACATTACTCACAATGATGAAGGGGCTACCCCTAGCATATAATAAAGATATGCAAGAGGATAAAGAGGCTGTATTCGATGTTATTGATACGATAAAACTATGTATTAGCACATTTATTCCCATGCTTGAAACGATGACGGTTAATAAGCAGAATTTGAGGAATGCCGCTGCAAAGGGCTTCATAAATGCGACAGACTGCGCCGACTATCTTGTTAAGAAGGGAATGCCATTCCGTGATGCGTATAAAATCACAGGCGAATTAGTCGCCCTTTGTATAAAAAAAGGTTGCACTTTAGAGGAATTGCCGATGAGCGATTATAAAGATAGTAGTGAATCTTTTGACGATGGTATATTCGATGCAATTAATCTAGAAAATTGCGTCGCCCAGAGGAATATAGTGGGTGGCCCTGCGCCGGATACTGTTAAGGCGCATATTGAGAGAGTGAGGGAACAGCTTAAATGAAGAATCAGAAAACAAAGGTGGGCATTATCGGCGCAACGGGCTATGCAGGTATTGAGCTTGTCCGATTGCTACTTGCCCACCCAAATGTAGAAATAAATGCAGTGAGTTCCGTCAGCTTTAAGGGCAGAGCGATCAGCGATATATATCCGGCATTACATAGTATCTATGATGTAAAGCTTGGCGATGAAGATAGTGTAATTGAACAAAGTGATGTTGTATTCGCCGCATTGCCGCACGGATTGAGCGAGCCTATTGCAAAGAAATGTGTAAGATTAAATAAGCTTTTCATCGACTTAGGGGCGGACTTCCGCCTAGATAGTCAGGATACATATAAAGAATGGTACGAGAAAAACTTCGACGAACCTGAACTTCATAAACAATCGATATATAGCATACCCGAGCTACATCGTGATAGAATCAAAGATGCTAAAATTATAGCAAATCCCGGCTGTTATACAACATGTATACCGCTAGGACTTGCCCCACTTATTAAATCGGGGAGGGCAAAGCTAGATACTATCATAATCGATGCAAAATCGGGAACGTCGGGAGCGGGTAGAGGACTAACACAGACGACGCATTTCCCCGAATTGAATGAGGGATTCTGCGCTTATAAAGTTGCATCGCACCGTCATATACCGGAGATTGAGCAGACAATATCGCAAATTGCCGGTGAGGAAGTAAAGGTGACATTCGTGCCGCACCTAATCCCCATTAATAGAGGGATATTGGCGACAATGTATATTAATACGGATTGTAAAGATGAAAATGAATTATACGATATGTATTGTGAATTCTATAAAAATGATAGGTTTATCCGCATCATGCCATTGGGACAGACGGTGAACGTCAAGAACTCTAAGCTATCGAATTACTGCGATATATCACTGCATTTTGATAAGCGAACTGGCAGGGCGATCATAATTTCAGCAATTGATAATATGGTGAAGGGCGCATCGGGTCAAGCAATACAGAATATGAATATTGCTCTAGGATTTGATGAGGGCGCAGGACTAGATGCTATACCGCCATCATTTTAGGAGGGTATTAATGGGAGTTAAATTTGAAGGATTTAATTATATAAATGGCGGTATATGTGCGCCGTCAGGATTCCTAGCAGCGGGGTTGCATTGTGGATTGAGGAAGAACAAAAGTAAGAAGGATCTTGCCCTAATCGTCGCAAATGAAGTTTGCAATACCGCCGCCGTATATACTAGTAATAAGGTCAAGGCATCGCCGCTAATGGTGACGAAAGAACATCTTGAAGACGGCAAGGCTAAGGCGATAATTTGCAATAGTGGGAATGCTAATGCTTGCAACGCTGATGGCGAGGATAAGGCAAAATCAATGTGCAAAATCGTGGCACAGGAATTAGATATTGATATGAAAGACGTTCTTGTTGCGTCGACCGGTGTAATCGGGCAGACACTTGATATTATGCCGATTAAGAACTGCATCGGAAATTTGTCGCAGTCACTTTCTACAACTGGGAGCGGGAATGCGGCGGAAGCGATCATGACGACGGACACGGTTAAAAAAGAACTGGCATTAGAATTCGAGATAGGTGGCGAGAAGTGCCGCATGGGCGTAATCGCAAAAGGTAGTGGAATGATTCATCCTAACATGGGGACATTGCTATGTTTCATCACTACTGATGTTGATATAAATACGCCGCTTTTACAAAAAGCGCTTAAAAGGGCGGTAAAACTTACGCTCAATCGTGTTAGCATTGATGGTGACACATCTACTAACGATATGGCGATTATTATGGCATCGGGCGATGCTAAGAATAAGAAAATCATTAACGAGGGCAAGGATTATGAGATTTTCCTGAATGCGCTATATATTTTACTGATGAATGCTGCTAGAAAGATTGCAGCCGATGGCGAGGGCGCAACGAAATTGCTTGAATGTATGTGCGTTAATGCGCCGAGTGAAGATGTCGCCGAAAAGGTTGCAAAATCGGTTATTACATCGAGCCTATTCAAGGCGGCAATGTTCGCAGCTGATGCTAATTGGGGGAGAATCCTATGTGCTATTGGCTATGCAGATGCTGAATTCAACATTGATGGAATCGGGGTCGAGCTTGCATCGAGTAAGGGGAAAATCATCGTATGTAAGGACGGTAATGGAGTATCATTCTCCGAAGAATCGGCGAAGGAAATTCTATCGGATGATGAAGTTAAAATAATGATCGACCTTCAAAACGGCGATGGGAAAGCTATCGCATGGGGATGCGACTTAACCTATGACTATGTTAAAATAAATGCGGATTACCGCACATAAACAAAATCAAGGAGATTAAAATGTCGGATATATCTAATATGGTAAGGGCAAAGGTGCTAATTGACGCATTGCCATATATACAACAATATTATGAGAAAATTGTCGTTATAAAATACGGCGGCAATGCAATGACGAACGAGAAATTAAAACAAGCAGTAATGAGTGATATTGTCCTGCTATCCTTAGTTGGGATTAAAGTTGTTCTTGTCCATGGGGGAGGGCCCGAAATTAGCGATACACTAAAAAAGATGGGCAAAGAAACAGAATTCATCAATGGGCTGCGATATACCGATGCTGAAACCGCCGACATTGTTCGCATGGTTCTGGCTGGTAAGGTGAATAAAGATCTTGTTTCACTCCTACAAGAACATAAAGGCAATGCGATCGGAATATGCGGAATAGATGGTGGCATGATTAAGGCGAGTAGGTTCAATGGTGAAGTCGATCTTGGATATGTCGGCGAAATAGAAGATATAAATCCCGAGCCAATACTCAAGCTGCTTAAAGATGGATATATTCCCGTAATTGCAACTGTCGCCACGGGGGAAAATGGAGAGGTATATAATATCAATGCCGATACAGCGGCGGCGAGAATAGCGGCGGAGCTAGGCGCTGAAAATCTGATACTGATGACGGATATAAAAGGATTGCTACGGGAAAAGGACGATGAAAGCACTCTAATTCCAGTTGTGAATGTTAGTGAAGTGCCATATTTAAAAAAGCAGGGAACTATTTCCGGCGGCATGATCCCGAAGATTGATTGCTGTGTTGAGGCGGTTCGCCGTGGGGTAAAGCGCACATTCATCATTGACGGGAGAACACCGCATTCAATCTTAATAGAACTCCTATCGAATGATGGAATTGGCACAATGTTCATATAAAGGAGAATATCAATGGATTTTAATAAGATAAAAAGCGACGATATGGAGTATATTGCCAATACCTATTCACGATTCGATATCTGCATTGTTGGCGGAAAAAATGCTACATTAGTGGATAGCGACGGCAGGGAAGTGATTGATTTCACTAGTGGAATCGGTGTCAACAGCCTTGGCATTAGCGATGATAATTGGGTTCAGGCAATATCCGAACAAGCGGCAAGATTGCAGCATATTTCAAATATATTCTATTCCGAGCCAGCGATTAAAGTTGCAAAGGCATTAATTAATGCCACTTCATTTGATAAGGTTTTTTTCGCAAATTCAGGAGCGGAAGCCAATGAGGGCGCAATAAAAATTGCAAGGAAGAGGAGTTTTGACAAATATGGTGAGGGTAGATCGAATATTGTCACGCTGAAAAATTCCTTCCACGGGCGCACAATAACAACTTTGGCGGCGACGGGGCAGGATGTTTTCCATAACTTTTTCCACCCATTCACACAGGGATTCAGGTATGCGCAGGCTAATTGTATCGATAGCTTGTTAGAACAAATTGATGAATCTGTTTGCGGTGTAATGATCGAACTCATTCAGGGGGAGGGCGGTGTCCTACCGCTTGAAAAGTCATATGTTGATGAAATTGTGCAAATTTGCAAGGAGAGGGATCTGACCTTAATCGTTGACGAAGTGCAAACTGGTATCGGTCGTACGGGCAAATTCCTTTGTTGTGAGCATTATGGGATTTCCCCCGATATTGTCACCCTTGCAAAAGGGCTTGGCTCGGGGCTGCCCATCGGTGCAATATTAATGGCGGACACAGTTAGCAGTGTTCTAGGGGCGGGCAGCCATGCCACTACCTTCGGCGGGAATCCAATTGCATCTGCCGGCGCATTTGAAGTAGTGAAGCGTGTCAGCGATAGCAACTTCTTAGATGATGTTGCTAAAAAGGGCGACTATATCCGTGAGCGCCTTTCAAAATTAGATGGAATTACTAGCATTAGCGGATCGGGATTAATGCTCGGCATCGAACTTACGGATAAAAATGTTGCCGAAGTTGTAGCTGATTCTATAAAAGCTGGCGCATTATTCCTAACCGCAAAGAGTAAGCTAAGACTATTGCCACCGCTCACAATTTCATATGAGGAAATCGACAAAGGGCTAGAAGTGTTGGAGCAAGTCCTTAACAGAAAGTACTAGGGGTATATCAATAGAAAATTATACATACAGTATAGAAAGGGGAGGCAAATGAAACATCTTTTAAAAATGCTTGATCTTAGTAAGGAAGAAATCATCGACATTCTCAATCTTGCCGATCAACTAAAATATGAGCAAAAACACGGGATACCGCACAAGCATTTACAGGGTAAAACGCTTGGCATGATATTTGAAAAGGCATCGACAAGGACACGTGTTTCGTTCGAGGCGGGGATGTACCAGCTTGGCGGATATCCGCTATTCCTATCTTCGTCGGAATTGCAAATCGGCAGGGGGGAGCCTGTCGAAGATACGGCGAGGGTGCTCTCACGTTATATTGATGGCATCATGATACGGACATACGAGCAGAAGGAAGTCGAGAATCTTGCTGAGTTTGGCAATATTCCTATAATAAATGGTTTGACGGACTTTGCACATCCGTGTCAGGTATTGGCGGATTTAATGACGATACGTGAATATAAGAATAGGCTTGAAGGGCTTAAGGTTTGCTATATTGGTGATGGTAATAATATGGCGAATTCTCTCACTGTCGGCTGCTTAAAAGTCGGCATGGACATAACTCTTGCGTGTCCGCAAGGATATGAGCCGGATCAACAGGTTCTTGATTTTGCAGCCGAATTCGATGGATTTAGCCTTGTGACTAGTCCGCAGGATGCCGCCACCGGTGCCGATGTTCTAATCACCGATGTATGGGCATCGATGGGGCAAGAGGGCGAATCCGAAAAGCGTAGGGAAGCCTTTGCGGGATTCCAGATAAACGATGAAATCTGCGCACTAGCAAAGTCCGATGCTATGGTAATGCACTGCTTGCCGGCGCATCGTGAGGAGGAAATCACCGCAAAAGTGCTTGAAAAGCACGCAGCTGAAATCTTTGACGAGGCGGAAAATCGCCTCCATGTGCAGAAAGCTGTCATGGTTAAGCTTATGAAAGGGTAGCTGCGTAATGGCAGATACCGTGAACGCATAAAAATCCACCAGCATTATAGCTGGTGGATTTATTTGTTTATGTGTGATACTATTCTTTTACGCCACCTAATGCGACGCCCCTAACGATATATTGTGATAGGAATAGGTAAACAACGATCATCGGGAGAATAGTGATTAATAGCCCTAAGTACACCATACCGAAGTCAGTACGATAACGTTCCGACGATAATATGCTAACAAGCATTGGCATTGTGCGCTTGCTCTCAGAGTTTAGAATCATGCTTGGCAGGAACAAGTTGTTCCAATTGCCGATAAAGCAGAATATTGCCTGTGTTGCGATTGCAGGCTTCATAATAGGTAGTGCGATACGGTTGAATATACCGAATTCCGATGTACCATCAATTCGCCCCGCCTCCACAATTTCAAGTGGGAGCGAGCTCTGCAGGAATTGCCGCATGAAGAATACTGTTGCCGGTGCCGCAATTGCTGGTATTATCAATGGAATGAACGAGTCCATTAGCCCTAGATTCATCATAAATGAGATGAATCCAATGATGGAAACTTGCGGTGGAATCATTAGAACTACCATAATAAATGTGAAAGCCGCCCTCTTGAGCTTAAAATTATATACAACTAACCCATATGCAGTTAACGATGAAAAGTAAACTGTCAATATAGTAGCAGTCGACGAAATAAATAAGCTATTGAAGAAGCTCTGTAAAACATCAATGTTTGATTTTGTGAAGAACGAGTTGATGTTTATTTTTAAGTAATTCGATGGTATGAGTGAAAATGCACTTTGAATAGTGGTACTTTCCCTAGTTGCGTTTACGAATAGCACCCAGAATGGAAAGATACTCACTATGGTCAGTAATGTGCAAACACTGTACATCAATACTTTCTTCCAGAACGATTTAATTTTAACGGAGGTTGTGCTTGAGCCAGCACGAACATTATAATCTACCCTACTCATTAGCCATCGCCTCCTTTTTAGCTGCCTTTTCTAATTTGCGTTGCTTTATTGCGTCCTTGTCACGCATTATGTAGAATAGTATGATGCTAAAAGTTGCAGTCACTAAAAAGAGCAGTACCGAAACGGCGGCTGAATGTCCATAGTTCCTAGATACTCCGGGACGAGCCACAAGCTCCTGTATATACATCGTAACGGTTTTAATATACCTGTTCGCTGGATTCGTGCTATTGACGTCGCCCGCCATAAGTCGTGGTATATCGTACATTTGCATACCGCCGATGAGTGAAGTAACTAAAGTATAAAGCATAATGGGGCGAAGTAACGGGAGTGTGATTTTCCTAAAGATCTGTCCGTTATTTGCACCGTCAATCTCGGCGGAATCGTATAACGATGGATTTATTCCCATAATGCCCGCTATTAAGATAATCATAGTGTTACCGTACCACATCCAGAAGTTGATAAAGGAAATTATCAGGACGGCTGAGGTAGGTGTTTCTATAAACCTGAATGGATCATCAAGTATGCCTATATCTTGTAAAAGTAGATTGATTGGTCCATTTGGATAAGAAAAAAGTGTCTTAAACAAAAGTGAAATACTAGCTGCGGTAATGATGTTCGGCATATAAATCATTACCTTATATATGCCCTGCGCGGCGCCATTCATCTTTACCCGCATATTAGTAAACCATGCTGCTAATAAGAGAGCGAGCGAAATTTGCGGAATGAAGTTAATGGACCACATTATAAAAGTGTTTCTAAATGCGCCGATAGTGAATTCACCAAAAGCACGGTTATTTCCTACAATATCTTTAAAGTTAGATAGCCCGACAAATTTCGGTCCTATAACGGGGCCCATTACCGGCTTAACATACTGTGTCATACTAAGATAAATAGTGTTTAGAAGCGGATAGAGAGAAAAAATTGCGTATATAGCGAAAAAGGGCAGTATAAAGAAGTACCCATATTTACTATAGCTCACCATTTTTTTAGGAGCCTTTATATTCTTGTATTTAGATAAACTAGAAGAAGCAATTTTATCCGAATTAATATCTGAGGCATTAGTAGGCTTTACATCGCTTATTGCCATAAGTTGCAATGCTCCTTTCCTATATGGATGTGTTAAAATAAGAGAGCAAGTAAGTGCGGGAATTCCCGCCCCCACTTGCTCCGCATAAGTTTAAATCGAGTGC
>JAAZLM010000211.1 GCA_012799315.1 Clostridiales bacterium
GTAAATCTAATCTCATTCTGCACTTGAATCTCATCTATCACCCATCTAATAGCAGGTTTAAAATGTATTGCATCAAGTATCCCCCTCGCCGCAGACGGCGTTATACAGTCGTAGCTCACTCGCTCAACCTTCATCTCTGGTCGGGTAAAGAGTGCATAATCCCCCGAAACCTCAAGTTTAAAACCGTAGCTCATTAAATCACCTCCTTCATGCGTTTGTAAGTTATAAACTATGCTTATAGTATACTTGTTTCTAACATAACCATCAATATGCTTTTTACCCAATGTTTGGTGCGATTATTTAGTATATACTTACAAATCATGTTGTTTGCTTTACTAAAACTCTATTTAGTGTTATAATAAATTGTCATTCGTTTGAATGTGGGTTGAAATATGCGGTTGTAGGTTATCGCAACTCTCTTCCCCCTCCTTAAAAATGGGAAGGGGAAGATTTTTTATGCGTAGATTCCGATGCCTGTTTCTAAGTTAAGATTAAGGCCTGTCTTTTCATTATAAGAATCCTCATCCGATAGAACAGCAAATTCATTTGCCACTAACCTAACCCTCCCAGCGTTTAGCAAGGCAATAAATTCATTTTCATAAATATTTACCGTATACGCTTGTAGAGATCGCAATGTCTTGGAGTGGAACTCCTCTTCTTTAAGTCTGCTAATTAGCTCATTTGCATTACCTCTAGATGGAATTATTACTGGGCGAGTATCATCCTTGATTATTTTAAATTCGCTGGCGATATCTTTAAAATCAAAGTCCAGTTTGCTAACATTCTCCTCAAGCATCTGGCTAATATTATTAGTGTCGAGACCTTTACTGCTCAAGATATACTGCATTTCCTCAAAATATGACCTTATTGCATCTAATGATGCAATGTCGTCAAATCTTCTCATAGTTCCTTTAGTTATCTTGCTTATACTTTTAAAAAACTTGGGTTCACGTTTTGAATATTTCTCTTCAGAAATAAAAACATGAACTTCTCCTAAGACTGGTTCGCCATTGCCATTCTTTAACTCTCCCTCACGATTACACCTGCCTGCTGACTGTATTATAGAATCAAGCCCAGCCATTGCTCTGTAAACAACAGGGAAATCGATGTCGACTCCAGCTTCAATTAGTGAGGTCGATATGACTTTACAAGGCATGCCCCTATTCAGTCTATCCTTTATTTCAGATATAACCGCCCTCCTATCGAAGGGGCACATATATGTTGATAGGTGATAAACATCTTCCCCTTCTAACATTGAGAACAATTCAAATGCATGCTTACGGGTATTAACTATACACAATGCCTGACGATGCGCATTAATCTCTTTTGCTAGAGTATCGTTATCCATTAAACCTCTTTTGATGATATTGGTGCGCTTAAAAAAATTGTAAAGTCCTGTGACATCATTGCATATCTCTTTTATCTCCATTTCTTTAGGGAACAAATTATCTAAGGCTGGTTGGGTGGCGGTGCATAATACTGCTGAGCATTTATAATTCGTCACTAATTCGGATATAACCTTAACACACGGTATAAGATAATTTATAGGAAGCATCTGAGCTTCATCAAAAATAATGACACTGTTGACTATATTGTGTAGCTTCCTACATCTTGAAGATCTATTTGCATATAGCGATTCAAAGAATTGAACATTAGTAGTCACTATTATTGGTATATCCCAATTCTCGGAGGACAACTTTAATTTATTATACTTTTCGTTTTCACCGTCTTTAAAATCAAAATTCGAGTGATGTTCTAGAACAACATCATCGCCGAATACTTTCCTAAATTCTTCAGCATTCTGCTCAATTATGCTAGTATACGGTATAACATATATTATTCTATCCATGTCATTTTCAATTGCATGATTTAATGCGAAAGCCATTGATGAAAATGTCTTTCCACCGCCAGTTGGCACAGTTAAAGAAAATAGACCTCTTTGGTTCTCTGCTTTACTTATACAAGAATTCAATATCTCATTTCTTTTTGTGTTAATCGGGTTCGTAGCTTTCTCAAAGCTGCGGATTTTTTTGTTCAATTCATCAAGTAAGCTTTTAAGGTGCAGATCATAACCTCTTTGGACTTTATTATCCTTCATAAATGCCTCAGTGTTTAAGAAATCCGCATCTACTAGGCATGAATAGAGCATCCTTATATAAAAAGATAGTGCAAAGCCAATACCATTCGTTATTTTTACATCTGGCATTGAGTTCGCTGGCAAACCAATTTCCGGCATTTCACCGAGGTAGCCATCATAAGAATATATATTATCATTATTGAGTTTGCTTGATAATGTTCCCTCAATACCAACATCATGTTTCGAGCCAGCATTAGGAATTCCCGCATGGTGTCCACCTATACAATATGCTATCATCTTCCCAATATTGCCGAATCTTTTGTAAGCTTCTTGTGCCCCCGCAGTAGAATGATCCACCAACTTTTTGCTGCCATTAATGCGATCTTGGAATTGCAGAGAATACTTGCCTAAATCATGTAACATCCCAGCTATGTAGGCATATTCCCCCGCACCGAATTTATCGGCAAAAGACCTTGCCATTTCTGCAGTTTCTTCTAAATGGTCTATAAGCAAATGTGTTCTGCTACTTTCCTCCATTTTGTGTGCAATAAACATAATTCACCTTACCTTTATCATTTACTTTAATTCTAGCGACATATTTTGTGCATCCACACTAAACCCTTCCAACTTATAGCTATTATATCACAATGTAAATGCAAAAAGTGTCAACCTATGAATATATTTTATACTTTTTCCCAAATTCGTGTTGAATTTAGTCTTTTTCCTTGGATAAACTATATCTTTAGACGGTTTATAATTCGCATTAGTGAATTAGTTTGGTTAAAGCGACGATGCTTTGTAGTAGATCTGGATTTATGTCACTACTTTCTACGATTCGTTAATGCGACTGTTGTCCGCCGTAGTTCTGCTGCCTTTTGCGACTTTTATTGTTACGGGAAATGCTTTTGTAGAATATTTTCTATTAAGACGATTTAATACTGATAATTTTTTTGTTTTATGATATACTATTAGTAATGAGTCTTAATAGGCATTAGAGAAAGTAGTGATATTTTGCGTTTTAAAAAGTGTTTAATGCCGAGCATTGGCTTTGTTTTTCTTGGTTTAGGTGCGATCGGTGTTATTTTGCCCATATGGCCGACTACACCTTTTGTTTTAGTATCTGTTGCGTGTTTCTCATCTTCCCCCCGCATAAAAGCGAAAATTATGAAGATTCCTTTTTTCAGGGAGCATATTGAGAATTATAATAATAGGAACGGTCTATCATCTAAAACATTATTAATTAGCCTTATTTGGTTATGGGGAATGCTGATAATATCTATGTCTATCATTCGAGAATTGTGGGCATTCATTCTATTATCTATTGTCGGCTCAGCCGTGACAACGCATATTCTCTTTGTTGCAAGGCCAAAAGATAAGGGAGAGAAGAAAGAATGAAGCATAACTTTAGAATTTTAGAGGCCGTGTTCGATGTTCTATATCTGGGCATCGCATTGATAATCGGGGTTATACTAATGTTGAGTTCAATCAATAATTCCGCAAGATTAGTTGCAGGCATTGCCGTATTAACATTAACTATTGGCGATTCGTTCCATCTAGTGCCGCGGATAATACATATTACTACACCTAATGTATCGGATCGTATTTATTATTTTCTTGGACGTGGAAAACAAATTACATCAATTACGATGGCAATTTTCTATTTACTTCTATGGTGGATAGGAACAATGGTTTTACCAGTCGGTAACGTCAAGGTTTACTCCTATCTTATTTTTATTCTTGTTGCTATACGTATTATAATGTGCATAATGCCGCAGAATAAATGGCTTGAAAAAGATGCGGATAACCTGTGGGGAATTTGGCGAAATGTCCCGTTCCTAGCTATTGGGCTCATTGTAGCGACACTGTTTTTCATTTATAGATCGTCATTCCAACAGCTTGGGTTAATGTGGGTGGCTATCCTAATAAGTTTCGCATTCTATATGCCTGTTGTGATCTGGGCGGACAAGGTCCCAAAAATCGGGATGCTCATGTTGCCTAAATCATGTACATATATTTGGATACTTATAATGTTCCTATCGCTGTAATTATCCTAGTGATATTGCATAAAAATTAAAAGGAAGGTGTTATTATGAAAAAACTGCAAAAACTCACGAACGAGGTCGGTGCACCGGTCGCCGATAATGAAAATGCTATTACTGCGGGGCCACGTGGCCCAGTTGTAATGCAGGATGTTTGGCTGATGGAAAAGATGGCTCACTTTAACCGTGAAGTTATTCCAGAGCGACGAATGCACGCAAAAGGTTGGGGTGCATATGGTAACCTGACCGTAACACATGATATTTCACAATATACTAAGGCGAAAGTATTGCAGCCTGGAGCAAAAACTGATCTATTTATTCGATTCTCTACTGTTGCCGGCGAACGTGGCGCAGCTGATTGTGAAAGAGATATTCGTGGTACTGCTGTAAAGTTCTATACAGAAGAGGGAAATTGGGACTTAGTTGGCAACAATACTCCTACATTCTTTATCCGAGATGTACATAACTTCGCTGACTTAAACCGTGCAGTTAAGAGGGATCCCCGAACGGGACGCCGCTCCGCTCAAAATAACTGGGACTTTTGGACCTTGTTACCCGAATGTTTCCATCAAGTTACTATCGTAATGAGTGATCGTGGAATACCTGCATCTTTCCGAAATATGCACTTCTTTGGCGAACATACCTACTCCTTTTATAACGATAAAAATGAACGAGTATGGTGTAAATTCCATTTCAGAACTCAACAAGGAATTAAGAATCTTTCCAATAAGGAAGCAGCCGAAATCAACGGCATGGATAGAGAATATCATGGTAAAGATCTGTTTGATGCTATTGAACGTGGCGATTACCCAAAATGGACTATGTATGTTCAAATCATGACAGAGCAGCAAGCGAAAAATCACTATGAAAACCCATTCGATATTACCAAGATTTGGAGAAAGTCGGAATACCCGCTCATTGAAGTTGGTGTTTTAGAGCTTAACCGTAACCCGGAAAACTACTTTGCCGAGGTTGAGCAAGCGGCATTCACACCGGCGCACGTTGTTCCCGGTATTGGATTCAGCCCTGATCGCTTTTTACAAGGAAGATTATTCTCATATGGAGATGCTCAAAGATACCGCCTAGGCGTTAACCATAACCTCATTCCTGTTAATCGTGCTAAAGTTGAAGTTACCGATTATCATCGTGATGGCGCAATGAGAGTAGATGGAAACTATGGCGGGGCACCGGCATATACTCCGAATAGTCAAGGAATATGGACGGCGCAACCCGATGTTATGGAGCCTCCTCTTGATTTAGATGGCGCAATGTATCGCTACGATCCCAAGGATGATCCTACTGACGATTGTTTCCGTGCAGGCGGGGATTTATGGCGCTTAATGGCGGAGGATAAAAAGCAGGTTCTAATTGAGAATACTGTTGAAGATATGGCTCCTGTAACAAAGAATATCAAATATCGTCATGCTGCCCATTGCTATTTGGCGGATCCCGAATACGGCGAGCGATTTGCTAATGCGGCTGGCTTAAATTTCGATAAGGTTAAGGAATTATCTAAACTAAGTCATGATGAATTAGTTGAAGCAACATTGAAAGATATGGACTAGGCACATTAAAGGGAAGTGTAGTATTATGAAAATGCAGCGAAAAACTAGGCAACGTCAATTGATATTAGACGCAATACAGGCTCGCTGCGACCACCCCTCTGCAGGCGAAATATACCTAGATGTTCGTAAGATCGATAGCAAAATCAGTCGTGGCACAGTATATCGCAATTTAAATGTACTAGTAAAGCAAGGGAAAATACTTCATATTAAACTCCCGTACAAAGATCGATATGAGCCCATCAAGCAGCCGCACTACCATTTTAGATGTTCGATATGCGGTGCAATTGCCGATGTCCCCCTCCCTTATGACAAGGATTTAGATGATAGGACGGCTAAGGAGAGTGGATTCATCGTTGAGAGTCATCGAATTATATTCGAGGGGTTTTGTATCGATTGCCAGCGCAAGAAGTCTATAACTAAATAAATGCAGCGAAATCAGCTCATCGAAACAGATGAGCTGATTTTTTTAACATCCGTAATGTTTGCCATATATATTGAATACTATAGTTTGTGGCAGTTAGTATAACTTTTAAATATAACTTGGACGGTATCATTATATAAAATCATCTATTGATACGACAAATTTCCATCTTTTAATACTTTCATATTGCTAAAAATAACGGAAAGTGTTATAATATTATTAGGTAGCTTAAGTTATAAAAATATAATAAAAGGGGGGTGTAGTTGTGAATTATCTCATTTTATGGGCTTGTGTATTAGTTGGTATGGTTGTTTTTGAAGTAGTTACAACGCAATTGGTAGCCATTTGGTTTGCACTTGCGAGCTTAGTGAGTTTATTTGCCTCCCTATTCGGCGCAACCTTCACTGTACAATGCGTTATTTTCGTTGTTGTTACTATTATCTCACTTGCATTAACACGCCCTTTTGTAAAGAAGTTCATTACAAATAAGGCTGTCCCTACAAACGCAGATAGAAATATCGGTGAAATCGGGTATGTTATCAATACAATTGATAACAATTCCTTTGAAGGTAGGGTGACGGTTGACGGAATAGATTGGGCTGCTAGATCAATCGATGGTGACGTAATAGAAACAGGTAGTAAAATTGTGGTCGAACGCATTGAGGGAGTAAAGCTCATTGTCTCGAATGCGGATTAATATTTATTTAGGAGGATTATTTTATGGAAACAGCAGGTTATGTATTACTCGGCGTTATAGTGTTTTTAATTATCGTGATTATTTCTAACATTAAAGTTGTCCCGCAAGCACAGGAGTATGTAATTCAACGTATGGGTACATATCTCACAACTTGGACAACAGGATTGCATTTTAAGATACCTTTCATTGATGTA
>JAAZLM010000212.1 GCA_012799315.1 Clostridiales bacterium
GCACGAGAAAATAATGTACCGTATTTTGGAATTTGCCTTGGAATGCAAGTTGCAGTAATTGATATTGCGAGGAATATCCTTGGGCTAAAAGATGCTAATTCGATCGAATTCGCTCAGACGGATCACCCTGTTATTGACATCATGCCGGGTAGGGAATTGGAGGAGGACGGTATCGGCTCAATGAGGCTTGGACTCCATCCATGCGAATTAAAGGCAGGATCAAGAGTTCGGGATATATATGGTGATTCCCTCATTCATGAAAGGCACAGACATAGATATGAATTGAATAACGATTATAAAGATGATTTAATAGGAGCGGGATTAGAGGTATCGGGAACATCACCCGATGAAACTCTAGTTGAAGTAGTGGAATTGAAGGAACATCCGTGGTTCGTTGGTGTGCAATTCCATCCGGAATTCAAATCAAGGCCGAATAGACCGCATCCGCTTTTTGCCGATTTTGTTAGAGCGGCAATCGAAAAAAGATATAAGGTATAATGCGTTTCCCTCACTGATTCCAGTGGGGGAAATTGTTTTAGTTAAGTAAAAGTAAATTATTCAGTGTAACAATAGGATGTAAATGGGAACTCGGCATTGAGGATAACAGAATATTGTTGTTTTGTAACAGTATAATATGAGAAATCATAAAAAAATTATAGTATAATTGCATTAAGCTGGCGAATTCTATTATATGAATGGCGGATAGTATTAAGAGATTACTCATGACAAGCGCCAAAGTTTGCACATTTTGCCTTGACTTATTTGTAGTTTTCATATAATATGGGTTGTAAGTTAAAAGAGTAGTTTTAGCTAACTTTTAAGTAAAAGTTTCAATGAGAATAATATTTAAAATGAAGGGAGCAGATGTTATGGGAATTAAGTTTGATGAAAGCAAAAGAATCTTCAAGTTAGACGCAAAAGATACATCGTATCTATTCCATGTGACGGATTCAAATCATCTTTTGCATATGTATTATGGGAAATACGTTGAGGATACCGACCTATATTATTTACTGAGGTTAGGTGATGAGAAATTCGTTCCTGCAGTACATGATGCGATGGGCCCACACTCCTTTGATTGCGCGCCTCTTGAGTACTCAACAAGTGGGGTTGCAGATTTTCGTGAGCCGTGCTTGCAAGTTATGGACAAAAAGGGAATGAGCGCGTGCGAGATTCAATATGTTTCGCATAAGATTTACGACGGGAAGCCTAAAATCACGGGACTGCCGGCAACATTCGCTAACAAGGATAGCGATTGCCAAACACTTGAGATTAATTGTATTGATAAACATCTTAATTTAGAGGTAGTGTTGATATACACTGTATTTAATGAGTTAGATGTCATTACAAGGAGCGTTCGCCTGAAGAATGCTAGTGATGACACCATTCATATCCGCAGAGTATTATCGACCTGTATTGACTTTGATACTATCGATATGGACATGATTACATTGCAGGGAACATGGGCTAGGGAAAGACATGTGCAGCGCGGCAAACTCCGCCATGGTAAGCAAAGTGTCGACTCAATCCGTGGCGCATCGAGCCATTCGCTCAACCCATTCGTAGCATTAGTTTCGCCCGATGCGACTGAAGATGTTGGCGAAGCATATGGATTTAGCCTGATCTATTCAGGTAGCTTCCTAGCACTTGCTGAGGGGACACAATACGAGAAAACACGTTTTGTAATGGGGCTCAATCCCTATGATTTTGATTGGAAGTTAGACCCCGGAGCCGAGTTCGAGGCGCCCGAGGTAGTAATGGTTTATTCAGATGAGGGAATCGGCAAGATGTCGAGGACTTTCCACGATTTATATAGGAATCACCTGATCAGAGGGAAATATAAAGATGTTCGCAGACCGATCCTAATTAATAATTGGGAGGCAACATATTTCAATTTCGATACGGATAAACTAATCGATATAGCTAGAGAATCCGCAGATCTTGGCATTGAGATGCTTGTAATGGACGATGGTTGGTTCGGCAAGAGGGACGACGATACAACGGGGCTTGGCGATTGGGTAGTCAACGAGAATAAAATTAAGGGCGGACTGAAGAACTTAGTTGAAGAAGTCAACAAATTAGGGTTGAAGTTCGGTATATGGTTCGAGCCTGAGATGATTTCCCCCGATTCCGATCTATATCGTGCGCATCCGGATTGGTGCATTCACGTCGACGGTAGGAAGAGGACAACTGCACGTTCACAATTGGTGCTTGATATGTCAAGGCAGGACGTTCGTGACCATGTTTATGGGCAAATGAAAGAAATCCTATCTTCTGCTAACATTGAATATGTTAAATGGGATATGAACCGACAAATTACCGAGATGGGGAATGAAATTCTACCTGCCGATCAGCAAAGAGAATTATGGCACAGATATATGTTAGGTGTATACGATATGCTTGAAAAGCTCACCACCGACTTCCCACATATATTGCTAGAAACTTGTGCAGGAGGCGGCGGAAGATTCGACGCAGGAATGCTATATTATTCACCACAAATTTGGACGTCCGACGATTCCGATGCTATTGAGCGTCTAAAGATTCAGCACGGTACATCACTTGTATATCCAGTGTCGACAATGGGCGCCCATGTAAGCGATTCACCCAACCACATTGTAGGAAGAAAGACGCCGTTCAAGACAAGAGGACATGTAGCAATGGTCGGTACATTCGGCTATGAGCTAGATGTAACGAAACTATCGGAAGATGATAAGAACGATATTAGAGAGCAAATTATCGAATTTAACAAGTATAATGAACTTGTTAGAACGGGGGATTATTACCGCATTGGCGATCCTTTTGCGAATAGTAGATTCGATTCATGGATGTTCGTAGCCAAAGATAAATCCGAGGCATTAGTTGAATATATTCAAGTACTAAAGGTGCCATCATTGTTCGAGCATCGTATCAGGTTAAAGGGGCTGGATCCTAAGGCAAGGTATAAGGACGAGGAAACGGGCAATATCTATGGCGGCGATACATTGATGAATGCGGGTATCCTAATACCGAAACTACATGGCGACTTCCAGAGCCATATTATCCACTTAATGAAAGTGTAAAAGTAATATAAAGTAATATATAAGTAATATGAAAGTAATATATAGAGGAGTTAATTAAATGAGTAAATACCCATTTTTAAACCCACAACTAAATTTAGATGAGAGAATTAATGATTTACTATCGAGGATGACGCTAGAAGAGAAGATTTCGCAAATGCCGACTAGAATGGCCGCTATCCCACGTCTTGGCATCAATGCCTGTAACGTAGGGGCGGAGGCTGCTCACGGTGTTGTAAGGCATGAGCAGGGCGACATTACCACGGTATATCCACAGACAATCGGATTTTCTTCGACGTGGAATAAGGATCTCCTTCATGAGATCGGCAATCAAGTAGGTAATGAGGCGAGAATCATCCACCAGAGGGATAATCTATTCAGCCTGATGATTTGGTCGCCGACAGTCGATATGGAACGTGATCCAAGATGGGGAAGAACTGAAGAGGCATACGGTGAGGATCCGCATCTAGCAGGGGAATTGTCGAATGCATATTGCCATGGAATGCGTGGCGATGATGATTTCTACCTAAGATTGATACCATCGCTAAAGCACTTCTATGCTAATAATAACGAGGAAGGGCGCTCAACGGATTCTGTCACAATGCCACCACGTCAGAAGATGGAATAC
>JAAZLM010000213.1 GCA_012799315.1 Clostridiales bacterium
CCCGAGATACTCCGCCGCCTTCTTACAAAGAACCATTCTCTCAAGGAAAATTTCAAAATACTCCATTACTGAAGAAATTTCAGTATCGATAGTTATGGACATTATCAGTGCTGTATTATCTTCATTGAATGCAAGCTTTGATTCCTCAACAGCGTAATTCACCCTGTCATGAATATCGAATGTTAATACATCGGTATTCCTCACCCTTGAGCGGCGAACATCCGTCTTATCGGCTAGAATTAGCGCCGCCGCAATTGCATTAGTTGGCAGTGCCGTCTTTTCATCGTGATTGCCGATAGCGCTGACAATTGATGCGATCTCATGCGCCGGCATACTTAGATTATCGAGCAGGCGGAATGCCATTACTGCGCCACTTTGCGCATGGTCAATGCGGTTGACAACATTGCCAATATCGTGCATATAAGCGGCGATTGCCGCAAGCTCCGCATCACGTTCGGGGAATCCGAGTGTAGTGAGTATCATGTGTGCGGTATGGGCAGCCTTTTCAACGTGAGCATATGAATGTTCGGTATATCCCATAGCGCCGAGTGCCTCATCGGATTTAGTGATATAGGTATTGATATCGGGATTACTCCTTATATATTTATAAGTAACATGGCTCATTTATTTCTATTCCTTTCAACTAATACAAATTCATTCTTCAATATATATTATACACGATTCCAACAAGAAAATAAAGGGTAAAATATTATAGTTTTAACCATCGTGATAATTGGGTATCTATTGACTATCATAGTATTTTGCACTATAATTTCATTAGTAACAAAACAATAGGAGGATTGTTCTAATGGCTATTTTAATAACGGGCGGTGCGGGATATATCGGTACGCATACTTGCATAGAATTACTCAATTTAGGGGAGGATATTGTTGTTGTAGATAATTTTTCTAATTCTAAGCCAAGGGCCGTTCAGCTTATAAAGGAAATATCGGGGAGGGAATTCCCCTTTTATGAGATTGATGTCCTTGATGAAAATGCACTGGATAAGGTTTTCAATGAGAATAAAATCGACTCTGTAATTCATTTTGCAGGGCTTAAGGCAGTGGGCGAATCAGTTGAAAAGCCAATCGAATACTATTATAATAATGTTGTTAGCACACTTATTCTGTGCAAGATAATGGCAAAGCACGATGTGTTTCGCATTGTGTTTAGCTCATCGGCAACAGTATATGGATCTCCGAAGGAAGTGCCCATTAAAGAGGATTTTCCATTATCGACAACTAATCCATATGGCAGCACAAAATTAATGATCGAACAAATACTTCGTGATCTATATATTTCTGATGATAGATGGAGTATTGCGCTACTAAGATATTTCAACCCGATCGGAGCGCACAGGAGCGGCAAAATCGGGGAAGATCCGAACGGCATACCGAACAATCTCCTACCATTCATATCACAGGTCGCAGTGGGCAAGCTTGACTATCTAAGGGTATTCGGCGATGATTTCGATACTATTGACGGTACAGGAGTCCGTGATTATATCCATGTTACCGATCTAGCATTAGGGCATATAAAAGCACTTGAAAAAATTGCATCGTCAAATGGCGTCACTGCCTATAATCTTGGAACGGGGAACGGCTATTCCGTGCTTGAGATAGTCCGTGCATTTGAAAAAGCATCTGGAGTTAAGGTGCCGTATAAGATAGTCGGTCGCAGGCAGGGCGATATTGCTGAATGCTATGCCGATGCGACAAAAGCTAAGAATGAACTAGGGTGGGAGGCAACCCGTGGACTGGATCAAATGTGTGAAGATCTATGGCGATTCGCCAAAAACAATCCGAACGGGCTATAATATTAAGTATGGAACAAGGAATAGATGAGAGGATAATTAATTGAATATTTTATTTATCGGTGATGTAGTCGGGCAGATGGGGTGCGACCACGTGAGGAAGGTTCTCCCATCATTGAAGAAGCTATATAATATTGATATGGTAATTGCAAACGGCGAGAATTCCGCACAGGGGAACGGGATCTCCCCCGATTCAGCAGATTTCCTAATGGCGAGCGGCGTAGATGTTATAACGACGGGCAACCATGCCTTCCGTAGAAAGCAAATGGACGAAATCTACCGTTCGAGCGACTTTATCATTCGCCCGCATAATTATGGTAGTGAATGCGTGGGCAAGGGAATTTGCATTTACGATTTTGGTAGCTATAGTGTCGCAATTATCAATATGATGGGAACATTATACCTACAAAATCTTGACAATCCATTCAATGCGATTGATGAAGTGCTTGAGAAAATAGAAACTAAGAATATAATAGTCGACTTCCACGCTGAGGCGACATCCGAAAAAAAGGCGATGGGATACTACCTAGCAGGTAGGGTCAGCGCTGTCATTGGCACGCATACCCATGTGCAGACTGCCGATGAAGAGATTATTGATGATTTTACTGGGTATATTACCGATGTTGGCATGACGGGGCCAAAGGAATCCGTGCTAGGTGTAGATAAAGATATAATTATATCAAGGTTTAAAACAAACTACCCTTACCGATTCGATTATGCTCAATCTTCGTGCATTATGAATGCAACCTTAATAGAAATTGACGAAAAACTCGGCAAATGCAACAAAATTACACGAATTAACATAGAATGATGATATTTTCTTAACTTTTGACTTGTATATCTTGTAATAATAGTGTATAATTTGTATACGCTATGCTATCACGTTTTAAAATACAAGGGGGTACAATCATGGAAATTTTAAAGGTGTCATCAAGATCTATTCCAAA
>JAAZLM010000214.1 GCA_012799315.1 Clostridiales bacterium
TCTACCACTCAATGGATATGGCATTAGGTACAAATACGGCATTTTCAAGCAAGGCATAGTTGATGGATTCCAAACAGAAACAGCCGACAACTGGACTGAATTCGGCGATCCGTGGTCAAAGAGATGTAATGACGATATAGTCGAAGTTGTATTTAAGGATCAAGTTGTCAGGGCGATACCATATGATATGCCTATAATCGGCTATGGAACGAATCATATTGGCACATTGAGGTTATGGCAAGCGGAGCCAGTAAATGAATTCGACTTCAATATATTCAATCAACAGAAGTATCTTGAAGCGAGCAAAGAAAAAATATTTGCCGAGGATATTTCAAGAGTTCTATATCCAAATGATGATACTTATGAGGGTAAGGTTCTAAGACTTAAACAGCAATATTTCTTCAGCAGTGCATCACTCACTGATTTAATTAAAAAACATAAGGAGAAATTCGGAACGGTTGAAAATTTTGCTGATTACAATAGCATTCAACTCAACGATACTCACCCCGTCATCTCAATTCCCGAACTTATTAGGCAGCTAATTGATAACGAAGGACTTGATTTTGATACATCTTATAATATTGCTAAACGCACATTTAATTACACTAACCATACAATCATGGCGGAAGCACTTGAAAAATGGGATAAGAATCTTGTGACGTCAGTAATTCCAAGAGTATATGAAATTATTCTTATGTTGAATGAGCAGTTCATCATGGAAATGTATAATAGGGATCTGCCCGCTGACAAAATAAAAGAGATGAAAATTGTAATTGATAACACGGTGCATATGGCACATATGGCGATTTTCTGCTCAAGCTATACGAATGGAGTTGCACGCATCCATACTGAAATTCTAAAGGATACCGTGCTCAACGATTGGTATAAGATTTATCCAGATAGATTCCAGAACAAGACGAACGGCATAACTCAAAGGCGCTGGCTTGCACTATGTAATGAAGAGCTATCCTCTTTAATTACAGAGCTACTTGGTAGTGAAGACTGGGTCAAGGACTTAGATATGCTCAAGGAACTTGAAAAGTATTCGGATAACGATGAAATCCTAAACCGCTTCATTGCTATTAAAAAGGCAAAGAAAGAGCAATTAGCCGAATATATTAAGGATATGGATGGTGTGGAAATTGATGTTAATTCGATTTTCGATATTCAGATTAAGCGCCTTCATGAATATAAAAGGCAATTACTAAATGCATTATCAATTCTGTATATTTATTTTGGTATTAAAGATGGCAGTATCAAGGATTTCACCCCGACAACATATATCTTCGGTGGTAAGTCCGCCCCAGGATATAGAAGGGCAAAAGGAATAATCAAATTCATCAATGAAGTATCAAAGCTTGTTAATTCCGATCCAGAAACAAGGGATCTCATCAAAGTTGTATTCGTTTCAAATTACAATGTTTCATATGCAGAAAAGCTATTCGCAGGGGCGGACGTTTCAGAGCAAATATCGACCGCAGGAACAGAAGCATCCGGAACTGGCAATATGAAATTTATGTTAAATGGAACAGTAACACTTGGCACATTCGACGGCGCAAATGTTGAGATCGTCGAAGAAGCCGGCGAAGATTGCAACTACATCTTTGGAGCAAGGGTAGAGGATTTAGCTGAAATTATGCCGAATTACGACCCACGTGGAATTTGTGAGAATAACGAGAAGATCAAGAGAGTAGTCAGCACTTTAATTGATGGCACTGTATCCGACGGTGGAACGGGACTATTCCAAGAACTCTATTTCTCACTTCTTGATGGTGCAAGCTGGCATAGAGCGGATAATTACTACCTCATCGGCGATTTAGAAAGCTATGTAGAGGCAAAGCTTAGAACTAATCGTGATTACAAGGATCAGGGGCTATTCGCACATAAATGTTGGACTAATATGTCGAACGCAGGCAAATTCACTTCCGATAGAACAATCAAAGATTATGCTGAAAATATGTGGAAGATTGAGCCTGTTACGCTAGATTAGATCAGGATAAACTAAGACGTATTATTTCAGGGTATGTAGCTTCACTCTGAAACAATATAATAAACGCAGCTATTAAACTGCAAAATTATGGAGGGTAAATCATGAAAAAACTAATCGCATCAGCACTTAGCTTAACTCTAGCACTATCATTGCTAGTGGGCTGTGGCAAGACGGATGATAACGACAGCAGCGCCGACGATACATCCTCGCCATCATCACAAACAGGTGAAACTGTCTCACTCAAGGTTTGGGGCGCTCAAGAAGACCAAGATATGCTAAAGGACATGGTCGAAAAGTTCAA
>JAAZLM010000215.1 GCA_012799315.1 Clostridiales bacterium
AGTAATCATCATGGTAGTAATTTATCTCTTTAATTAATTTCTCACGCCTGCAACAATAGTATTGTAAATAGTCGGGCAAGTCCTCAAGCTCAAGTCTTGGTTTGCTGCGGAACTGTGATACAAGTCCTGACAATGCGCCAACTGTTGTGTCGTAATTTTCTTGCCAGCATCGCATATTTAACTTGCAAGATTTACACGCCTTATCGCTTGCATTCTCATATATCCATGAGAAGTCGCCCATTACATCCTTGCTCAATGCCTCCGATACTTGCTCAACGGTTCTCTTGACACCGCTCATTGTTGACGCTGCAAAATTTAATCTTTCCGATATGGCGGCGCTGACATCTGTTTCGCATCGAACGACGAGCTTATTTCTTTGTAAGAAGAAATTAAGCGTTCTATCCGGCAATAATGCATATATTGATGTCGCTACAAATACATCCGATAATACTAATATAGTATCTGAATTCACACCTAGAATAATTAAGCCGACTGCATTAACCGATATGAATGTCGCTGTTTGCGCCACTCTACCGAATGGTTGGAACAGTCCCGATAATAATCCTGCCACCCCGAACATCAATGTCGCTGCGCCGAGCGACGGTGACGAAAGCATAACACCGGCGGCGACAATAATACCAGCGACCGCACCGCCGACGTGTTTATAATGGTGAGCACATAGCATGACAATTAATACCGCACAGATCCGCCCAAGATTAAATATTAGGAAATCATATGATGTCAATGCGCACACAAATAGCCCCGCCACCATCCCGAGTGAGGCAATTTCCGCTGTCATCATTGACTTGAGCGGCATACCCGCCCTAATAATCATATAGCTATATAGTAGGAAATATGTTATAGCACCTGCAAGAATCGATTCACATATAATTAGAGTAATGTCATACCAATACCCTTCAGTATTTGTTGTAATCATCCCCGTAATGAACATCACCATTGAAACAACAATCGGACACGCAACCAATCCCCTGAACGAAAAAAAGTGCGATACAAATGTGCGAATGGCGAAAATTGCAAGCATTGCACATATGTATCCTATCGAGCTGCCAATACTACCACTCACTACATAACCTAACATAGATCCGAGGAAGGCAGCAACACAATCGAATCTACTTAGACTTGACATGAATGCAATCGAAAACGGTGAAAACTCACCTATCATTGAGCTACCCGATAATATCATTGAAATTAGCCCAACCGCTAGGAATCTTGTAGTCTTAATCTCCTGAGCATTCTGCCCGACACCAGCATTCATTCTAATATCGCTGTAAATATCTTGATTATACATCCTTTACCACCACAATCTAGTTTTTTTAATATCCCTTGGCTTTTATCTTATATATTATATACCATTTATTGGCATATAATATGTCGTATTCGGTAGTAGAATTACCACCTTTTTAGATAATTATTGCACGGTAAAAGTATTGCATGGCTTATGCGATAAAAAAATGTCGCCCATCATTATATTAATTGATGGGCGACACATAAATTATCTATTCACATTTGAATTTGCTTTGCTATTTGTTTGAATTCTTCCATTGTCAGCTGCTCCGCTCTTGAGTTTTCACGCACTCCCGCTCTATCCAATATATTGCGTATATCCGTCTTGTCCATTGCTAGGCCACTGGATAGCGAATTCAGTAGCGTCTTTCTCCGTTGGGCGAATGATGCCTTCACAACACGGAAGAATATATCCCGGTCAATGTTCTCATATCCGTTTTCTAATTCTTCGCCAATACTATTATGTATATCTAGGCGAATCACGCTGGAATCCACTTTTGGCGCTGGAATGAAACTCCCTTTCGACACATTGAACAGGAGTTTTGGTTCGCTATAATACCTTACTGCAACTGTAATCGCCCCAACTTCCCTCGTGCCTAGCTCGGCGGTCAATCTCATTGCAGCCTCTTTTTGCACCATTACGGTAATGCTGTCGATGGGTAGTTCATCTTCAAGTAGTTTCATTATAATTGGTGATGTGATATAGTAGGGCAGATTTGCGCATACTGCAACACGCATACCTTTGAATTCTTCAGCAATTAACTCCCGAAGATCGATCTTCATCACGTCACCATTAATTACCTTTACATTATCGTGTGCTGCTAGAGTTCTATCCAATATGGGGATCAACTTCTTATCTATCTCTATTGTTACGACTTTCGCCGCTCGCTTAGCCAATTCATGCGTGAGGACACCGATACCGGCACCGATTTCAATTATGCCATATTCGGGGGACGCATTGCCCAATTCGGCGATTCGTGGCGCTATTGACGGATTGATGAGGAAGTTTTGCCCTAGCGATTTAGAAAATTGGAAATTCTCTTTGCCAAGTAGTTTTTTGATTACATTAATATCTGTTAGTTGCATTTCATGCATAAAATTTACCTCTTTATTAAGATTTAGAAATAAAATTGCAAGTATAAAGGCTTGCATTTACTCCACTAATATCATATACTATTCTTATTATACCATTAAATTAAAAATAATCATAATATGAAAGGGTGATCCCATTGAGTAGAAGGGATAAGATAAATTACTACCTCGATATAGCAGAAACAGTTCTAGAACGTGGTACTTGTTTAAGGCGGAATTTTGGCGCTGTAATTGTAAAAAACGATCAGATCATTTCAACAGGTTATGCCGGCGCCCCTCGTGGACGTGCGAATTGCTCTGATTTAGGATATTGCACTAGGGAAAAATTTAACACACCGAAAGGACAGCGATATGAATTGTGCCGTTCAGTCCATGCTGAGGCGAATGCCATTATAGACGCATCAAGGAACGATATGCTCGGCGCAACAATATATCTTGCCTGTCACGATGCAAAAACTGGTGAGCTTTATGGCGATGTTGAGCCATGCTTGATGTGTAAGAGATTAATCATCAATGCTGGGATTAAGACCGTCATTGTTCGTAATACGAAGGATGAATATACCACTATCATGACATCAACCTGGATCGAAAATGACGAATCATTAGTGCTTCAAGAGGGGTATTAATCAGAATCTACATATAAAAAGAGGGCAGCGATGCCCTCTTTTTTTCTATCTAATTCTCGTCTTTGTTTTCCCTTTTACCTTCATCTAAGTCTATATCTTGCGGATTCTCCTCACTTAATTCGTCCTTATGCTCCTTTACTTCCTTCTTGAATTCATCATCGGCAATTTCTTCAAGCTCGCCCTTCATAAGCTTCTCGAAGTCTATACCATCGATCTTTTCATGTGTTAGTAAATATTCAGCAACGACTATGAGAGTTTCTCTATTTTTCTCTAGGATTTCTTTAGCTGTTTCATATGCATCTTCGACAATTTCACGAATTTCTGCATCAATTTCAGCTGCGACGTTCTCGGAATAATTCCTGTTCTGGGAGAAATCCCTACCTAGGAATACTTCATCCGAATCCTGACCGTATACAATCGGGCCTAGCTTATCGCTGAATCCATAACGTGTAACCA
>JAAZLM010000216.1 GCA_012799315.1 Clostridiales bacterium
ATATGCATTCAAATATCACCTCATTCAGGATTGAGTCGATATTTTCCTTATGTAATTTATTGAAGAGATCCTCATTCTCTATCATACCATATTTGACCGCCTCCGCCACACCATCGGCGAAAATTTCATCCGATAGTGTAGATAGAGTTGATGTGTCGCAAACAACACATAGCGGTTGATAGAATGCACCGACAAGGTTCTTGCCCTCATCAATGTTCACTCCCGTCTTACCCCCGACGGAGGAATCTATCTGCGATAGGAAAGTGGTGGGAATTTGCACAAATCCCAGTCCCCTAAGATATGTAGCGGCGACGTATCCAGTAATATCGCCAACGACTCCGCCACCTAGAGCGACTAGAATATCGCTCCTTGTAATGCCATTTTGCGAGAGAAAACTATAAATCTTAATCAATGTATCATGGCTTTTACTTTCCTCACCATTTGGGAAAACAAATTTTATAACATCGAATCCATGATCCCTTAAAGATGATTCGACAATGGAAGAATAGAGTCCGTCAACAATATCGTCAGTTATTATAGCGACCCTATGTGCGGACGAATTCTTCCGGATTAGTTCACCGCTCATTGACAGAATATCACAGTCAATATATATGTCGTACGAAGTGCTTGCGCAGACAGAGATTATTTCCACTTTACTCATTTCCTTTCACGATGTTTAGCCTATTTGCTTATTCATGAACTTTGAGATATCTTTAATTTTTACCATGCACTCATCGAATTGATCCGGAGTGAGTGATTGAGCACCATCGGATAGAGCATTCTTAGGATCGTTGTGCACTTCAATAATGAGAGCATCAGCTCCGCAAGCAATTGACGCTAGAGATAGTGGCTCAACCAGTGATGCGATTCCCGCCGCATGGCTAGGATCTACAACTATCGGTAGGTGTGAAAGCGACTTGAGCAGGGGAACGGCGGAAATATCGAGCGTATTCCTAGTCATTGTTTCAAATGTGCGAATACCTCTTTCGCATAGGATTACTTGAGAATTACCACCGGCCATGATGTATTCAGCACTCATCAATAGCTCCTCAATTGTATTAGCAAGCCCTCTTTTTAGTAATACAGGCTTATCCGAACGACCGAGTTCTTTTAAAAGTTCGAAGTTTTGCATATTTCTTGCACCAACCTGAATGACGTCAACATCGCAGAATAGATCAATATGTGATAAATCCATGATTTCAGTCACGATCGATAGACCGGTTTCCTTCTTTGCCTTTAGCAGCAATTCAATGCCATCAGCACGCAAGCCTTGGAAAGCATATGGCGATGTGCGTGGCTTGAATGCGCCTCCACGAAGGAATGTTGCTCCTGCTGCCTTAACCCTTTTTGCAGTTTCAACTATTTGCTCTTCACTCTCTACCGAACATGGGCCGGCGATAATATTGAGATTACCGGATCCAATTTTCGTACTGTTAACGTCAATAACAGTATCGTCGGGGTGGAATTTGCGGTTAGAATTTTTGTACGGCTCCTGCACACGTTGAACTTTCTCAACGATGCCCCGTGCATTAATAACGTCCATATCGATTTGCGATGTATCACCAATGATACCTAGAA
>JAAZLM010000217.1 GCA_012799315.1 Clostridiales bacterium
AAAGCAATGGCAATATAGACTATCATAATGGTCCGGCTAGAATTTCAATTTCAGCAATTGATGAGGTATCGGGAGTTCGGGAGTTTATATTTGAACATGGTGACGATGTCAGAACTATCAAGCCGACAGATGTTGATGGCGATGAGTATTTTGCAACGATAAAGACATTGGCGAATAATAGTGGCAGAATCTCCATAACTGCGATTGACAATGCAGGGAATATCAGCGAAAAATACGAAAGTGATAGAATAGTAATTATCGACAACATTAAGCCTAAATTGGAAGTGAAGCTTAACAGTGCGACGAAGAAAATCGGTGATAAGTCCTATTATAATAAAGATATAGTAGTAGAAGTGAAAATAACTGAAAAGAACTTCAACACTGGGAATGTCATTGTAAAAGTAACACGCAACGGTGGGAATACCGAATGGTGGGGAATTCATAACTGGACTAATGACGGAGATGTTTGGACGGGGAGTTTCACTTTATCCGATGATGCGGAATATCTAGTCGGGATAGAATATGAGGATGAATCGGGCAATGAGGCTAGCCCGTATAAGAGCGATGCGCTAATAATCGACACGACTCGCCCCACGATAGATATTTCTTTTAGCGATAGTGGAATGAAGAATTACGAGAACAATATCGAATACTATAACAATAGTAGGAGGGCGACCGTAACAATTCATGAACGCAATTTCGATGCCGACGATGTTAAAATCGACATAACCGCCAAAGATTCATCCGGCGATGATATTGATTTCAAAGTGCCAAGCGGATGGAAGTCAAGTGGTGATACGCACACATTGACGATTAATTTTGATAAGGAGGCGAATTATCAACTGGGCATCAGCTATACGGATTTAGTGGGGAATAGTGCGCACAATATCCCGAAAGCGACATTCACAGTTGATAAAACCCCGCCTAAATTGAATACGGATAATATAGTTTTCCGCCATAAAAATGATGGCAAAATCGCAAGATTCATCAACTTCATTTCATTCGGCTATTTCAGTAAAGAGGCGATTGAAGTAACAATAACGGGAGCAGATGGAATTAGCGGTGTTGAGTCGATTTCATATTATATTACAGGGGAAGACGGCATGACGAGGTTGGGCGATGAAAGACTCGTCAAGAACAATTCCAAAGACAGGAGTAGCCAGGTAGTCAAATTCGAGCTAAAACCCGACTTCAAGGGATATGTTTTTGCTAAGTCACGTGACTTCTCCCTAAGTGAGAGTAAATTAGTTAAGTCGCACGGATTGATAATAGAAAGCAGTAAAACGCACAATGCTATCAAAGGTGCAATCGTAATTTCACCGCAGACGGATGCCAATAAGAACGGCATTTACAATGGTGATTTCATCGTGGATATTAAGGTGAAGGACGATATTTCCGGAATTAATAATATTGAATACACGATCGGTTCCTCCGAGCAGGAGAAGATCGACTTCACACAGAAGAACGACATTACATATTCATGGTCGAAGAGCATTCGTGTGAATGCGAGTAAGAACAACAATAATAATGTTGTTGTTAAGGTGAAATATACTGATAATGCAGGACATAGCAACGAGGAAATTAAGACGTATAAAATTGACGTGACAAAGCCCGTCATAACTACTGAATATAGCAGGGATATAAGCGAACAAGGCGGCTATATTAATTCTGAACTGGTGGCGACTATATCAATAGACGAGCTGAATTTCAGCGCTAAAGACGTTGAAATTCATATCACCAAAGATGGGAAACCAATCCCAGCCGGCAAATTGAAATGGACAAGCAGCGGCAATATCCATAGAACGAAACTGAATTTCAACCAAGACGGCGACTACACACTAACCGCAAAATATACGGATTTAGCTGGGAATAGTGCGAGCTATAATAGGGTGGATGAATTCACTATTGATATGACGGATCCGCAAATGCAAATTGCATATGACAACAACAATGCGAGCAACGGGAACTATTATAGCGATTCAAGACGTGCTACAATTACGATCAATGAACGCAACTTCGATAGTGATAATGTTGTGATAAATATGAGTGCTAGTGTCGATGGGCGTGAAATTGCCCCACCGAACATCAATGGCTGGTCAACTAATGGCGATATACATACGGCGACGATCGACTTCACAACCGATGCGCTATATGAATTCGATATATCATATATTGACATGGCGGGGAATATTGCACCGAGCATACCGATGCAGACATTCTATGTTGATAGGACGGCGCCGACTCTAGAAATAACAGGAGTGCAGAACAGATCTGCCAATAATGATAGTGTTGTGCCGATTATATCCTATACCGATATTAATTTAGATATTGGGAATGTGTCGATATCCCTCATAGGAGCAAATAGGGGAGAGGTCGACATAGTGGGCAATTATACCGATGTAAAGAATGGCAGGATATTCACCTTCGCCGATTTTGAAAGATCGCAGGAGATCGACGATATATATACATTAACTGCATCTATATCGGATAAGGCGGGGAACGAAACATCTCAGAGTATTACCTTCTCCGTGAATAGATTCGGCTCAACATATAATATTAGTGATAGTACAAAGGCTATCCTAGATCAATATATCAAGAATGAAATTGAGCTAGAAATCACTGAGATTAATGTTGATAGACTAGAGAATTACAGTCTTAAATACAGCCGTGACGGGGTAGTTTTTGATCTGGAAGAGACGAACGACTATACCGTAACACGATCGGGCGGTGATGGTCAGTGGCAAGAATATAACTACCGAATCTTTGCAAAGAACTTCACCCAAGAGGGGAATTATATAGTAACTATCTATTCTGAGGATAGGGCGCAGAATTTATCGGATAATAAAATAAAGAAGCAGGAAATCCGATTCAGCATTGACAAAACTGCACCAATTTGCATTACAACAGGTATTGAAAGCAATATGATTTACAGCGGTAATAACCAGCGGCTAATGTTCAATGTTAAGGACAATATCGCCACAAACAATGTCAAGGTTATGTTGGATGGCGAATTGTTCAAGGAATGGGATAGCTCCGATATTTTATCAATGAAGGGCGACTTCGAACTATTGATTCCAAGTGCAAACTACCGCCGCAACCTAGAGATCATCTATACGGATAAGGCGGGGAATACCGACGCAACGGCGATTGAAAACTTCCTAATTTCTACGAATGCTTTTATTCGTTTTTATGAGAATAAGCCGGTTTTCATTAGCTCAATTGTCGGCACAATTTCATTTATAGTAGCAGTAACATTGATAATTTACAGAAGAAAAAAGATGCTAGGTTCAAAGTAAGATCAAGCTAAAACAAGAAGCCCACCGTGGATCCACGGTGGGCTTTACTATCGAAATAATCACGAGTTACATTTACTTTGATATTTGCGTTCTAATTGCTTTTACGGCATTGTTTGCATCGCTTGAAGATACAAGCACGGAAATATCACTCTCACTAGTAGTGATTAATAAGCTGCGAATACCAGCAGCATTAAGTCCTGCAAAAACTGCGGAAGCGAATCCGGTAGATGTTATCATATCCGGTGAACTTATCGTAATTTTCACATTGGAACTACTGACAAGAGGTGTAATTTGCTCATGCTCCGACTTGATTTTAGCTATTATGGAAAGTAGGCTAGTAAGACTTGAATCGTCAAAAGTAAAAGCGAAGCTTAGCAAATCGCTTTTTGGCGGTGTTTGCGAAATCATATCAATATTGACTCCGCCCGATGCAACTTCCTTAAAAATATCGGCTAGGAAGTCACTACTATTCACTACATCGTTGAATGTAACAATAGATACATTTTCGGTGGTAGAAATGCTTATGTTCTTTGAATTTACCTTCACAATTTAGCCCCCTCAATTACAAATCTCACACTAAATCTTTCATTGCGTATAGACCTTTTTTCTTCCCATTTAAGAATAATGCTGCATTAACTGAGCCGACAGCGAATACTTCCTTCGATGCTGCCGAATGTGTTAGGGAAATTACTTCATCATGGCCGGCAAAGATAACTTCATGCTCGCCGACAATTGTACCACCACGTATAGTGTGAATGCCAATTTCATTCTTCCCTCTAGGGTGCCTGATTGAATGGCGATCATACATGAACTGATACTTATCATCGAGCGCATGATTAATCTCATCGGCTATCATAATTGCAGTTC
>JAAZLM010000218.1 GCA_012799315.1 Clostridiales bacterium
GTCCTGCGAATAGTACTCCGAAAATCGGAACAAGACCAAGTGCTACTCCTAGAATAACATTCACAATATTGAGTGCTATGGAAGTAAATAGTAGTAGTAGCGATTGGTTCGCATGGAACTTCCCAATAGGGGAGCCTTGAACCGCTAAAAGTGGTAAGAAGAATAAAATTGGTATGTATGTAAGAACGTAAATAGCTTTATTTTGTTGTGCATCGTCATAAGGTCCTTGTTCTTGGTACTGCGCTTGATCCTGCATCGGTTGGTGCACTGCAGTTTGCACTGGTTGTTGCGCATCGGCTTGCATCGGTTGTTGCGCATCGGAAGCTAGTGGCGCACCGCATCCCGAACAGAATTTAACATTCTCTAAGTTTTCATTCCCACAATTGTTACAAATCATAATTATACCCTCCAAATTTATTCACAGTTCGTTACTATAACATAATTATACCAATTGACACGCATCATGTCAAGCGCCATAATTATTTGTTATTCAAAATTATCGCCTAATACGATAATCCTCTTAATTTGACACTATTTTTCATTGGTAAAGATGAATATTTCAGCATAATTATCTATGTCGATATAGGATTTATCGGGTGAAAACACACAAACTCGCCCGTCAATTCTTTTTGACATCTTCCTTAATTCGTTTATATTTAGTAAGCTATATTTTGAAAAGAATACGATCGCATTTGTTCCCGAATATAGATTTGCAATCTTGTTTTTTATTGTATTAATGTTGACATCATTACTTAAGTCAAGCTTGAGATATTCACTTAATGCCCCTTCACTCACATCAATTATATCATAGATACTAATCATAGAAATGATATGTTGGGGTGAAAATAGCATCTCAATTAAATCTAGATAATTCGGCAAAAAACATCTTGGAATAATTGCATTCGATGTTTCGTGGCTCCATTCACTTTTGCCACTCAATGTGAAATCGCTTTCATCTTTTGATATAATAATTGTCGCATCATCACTGTTATCTATGAAATCAAAATACCTGTAATTTTCTTTAAGCAAGTAGTTTGTCGAGTCAAATACATTGAGCTTCCTATTCTTATTCGGGAAGCATATAATAGTTGTCCCGCTGAAATCCGCTCCCTTAATTCTATAAAATTCAACATCACTATTGTAGTTAATGTACTTTATCGTGTCGAACAGTATATGTTGATGGCGGCGCTTCAATTCCGCCGAATGGAAAATAAGGATTTTCACATCGCTCGACATTAGATTCTTATTCATTAACTCTCTTTCAATAATATCGGGGATATTTGTCACCGACTCTGAATCGGAAGAATTGATGAACTCAATTCGTTTGTTAAAGCTGTCAAGCAGCTCACTCAATTCAAAGAAACGTGCAGGCTTGAGCAATAGGTTGATTAGTGGCATGAATTGATCCAATATAACCCTTGACATTATGAGTGTATTATCTCGCAATGATTTATATTGATGCACACCTTCGCCACCGCCGATGATTATCAATCCCTCACGTGGATAGAAACCCTCACTCTTGCTTGTTTTGTTAAGATAATCGTGAATTTCCCTGCCCTTTATTTCATCTAAAAGCGCATAGTCAATTAGGTAAATCACGGTCTTGTAGGATTGTCTAATGTTATTGACTTTTTCTTCGATCCTATCACCGAACAAATCAAAATGCAGATTAGAAAATTTGTTTCTACCCAGCAGATGGATGTTATTTGTCAAGATGATCGCATTTTTCATTTAATTTCTCCTTTTATACTATATAAACAATAATATTGCGTTTATTCACAATATATGTTATCATATTCCATATACAAAAAGTGTCCTTACGACAAAATATTACTGGATTTAAGGGTGATTCTATGACAATTAGAGATGGAAGCAAAAAATTACTGCCTGTCTACATACTAGAAGTATTGAAAAAACACACTGATAGCGATCATATTTTGACTAGGCAAGATATCGCCGATCGTGTTAAAAAAGATTATGGTATGTATTGTGATGTTCGTACTATTACTAGAAATATTTCTCTTTTATGCGATGCGGACTATCCTATATCAAGGTATGAAGAAAATAGGAAGGGTTTCTACCTCTATCAAAGGGAATTTGAAGAAAGTGAGATCCGCCTATTGATGGATGCAGTCCTCGCATCGAAACATATTGCGCAGAACCAATCCAATGAATTGATAGACAAACTAAGTTCCCTATCCACAATCCATTTTAAGAAGAAAAGTAGAAATATCATTAATACGGAGTACGAAAGTGGCAATTATAATCAGAGTCTATTCTATAATATCGAAAAGATTATTGAAGCTACTGAATCTAAGAAGCAAATTTCCTTAATGTATAATGCATTTGATATAAAAAAGGAGTTAAAACCAAGGTATAAAGAAAACTGTATTGTTAATCCCTATCATATGTTAATGAATAACGGTCGATATTACCTAATGGCAAACTTCCCCCAATATAATAATATGGCATTCCTCCGTATGGACTACATTACCGATGTTGAGGAAACCGATAAGGATGTCCGCCCATTAA
This sequence comes from Clostridiales bacterium, assembly GCA_012799315.1. GTDB lineage: Bacteria > Bacillota > Clostridia > Oscillospirales > Ruminococcaceae > JAAZLM01. The sequence continues at coordinate 2,533 of JAAZLM010000218.1, forward strand.
CGGAGATCGACGGCTATGAAAATGGGATTGACCTATCCAAACTAAGAACGAATTACCCATATATGTTCAGTGGTGAGAATGTAAAGGCAAAGTTTAAAACTGATGACAAGATGGTCGGCGACTTCATTGATTGGTTCGGCGACAAAATATCAATTAGCGAATGCGATGACGGGATTATCGTTCGTCTTACTGCTAATAGGAATGCTATTATTTACTGGTCACTTCAATATGGAGGGAGGGTCGAATTAATCGAACCGATAGATTTACGCAAGGAAATAAAGCGTAATTTGGAGGAAATTCTCAGTAAATATTCTGAATAAAGCAACCTATAATATATATCGGCAGGAATTGCAGTTTCTTAACTAATGTTCACAGATTATTGTACAGAAAATGAATGGAGGTTATCATGAATTTAATCTACGGAGATAATGAGATCCAATTGAAGAATGAAAATGATGAAGTTGTTGCGGAGGTTTTATTCCCGAACTCAACTGACAATGTTGTAAATATCACAAGAACATTTGTAGATCCATCATTGAGGGGGAAAGGTGTTGCTAATAAGCTGTTAGAGGCTGTCGCCATAAAGCTAAGGGAAGAAAATAAAAAGGCTTATCCCACTTGTTCATATGCTGTTAAATGGTTTGAGCGCCATAATCAATATTCCGATGTATATTCGGACAAGCCATATTAATCTCATTAAAAAAGCTAATGAGCATTCCATGTGCACAATTCACCTATCAGTAAACAAAGTTCATCTTTCTTCATATGATGTATAAAACTGAAAGGGTGAATGTACATGGAATGTGATTTCAATTGCAAGGAATTAAATAAATATCGGGCGGATTGCCCGTATCCGGCATTGAAGGTCAAAAGACCGAATAAAAGGTATGGGAATCTGCTATTAGAAGCATATGGAGGTAAGTATTCTGAAACAACAGCAATTAACCAATATGTTTCACATAATTTCTATTCGGGTGATAATACCGATTTAGAGAATGCATTCAGATATATTTCCATTGTTGAAATGCACCATCTCGATATGCTCGGCGATTTAATCCGCAAACTCGGTGTGCGGCCAGAATTCAGATCATCAAAGCAAAATTTCTACTGGAGTGGCTGCTTTGTCAACTACGATACTGAAGTTAAAAAAATGATAAGGGCCGATATTGAGGGCGAACGTGAAGCGATTGCTCTTTATAAGAAATTAATCAGCCAGATCAACGATGAATATGTACGAGATGTTCTTCGTCGGATAATAATGGATGAGAAAAAACATATTGAAGTGCTCAGCTCATTATACAAAAAAATCTGTAACAGTAATATAAAGCCCCACCGCCCCGGTTGCTAACGGTTACCCATATACTTATATCAATGAAACAGAGATATAACATCTATTAAAATTACATTAAAATTAATTAAAGTATAGTGGAAAATCTGCTATACTTTATTCTTTATCCCTATTGTTCTACTTAATGCCTTTATTGTGTTATTGTAATTATATAGGTTTTATGCCGATATTGCAACCCATTAGCAATATTGATAATGCTAAATCATGCAAATTTATTGCTGTAACTTGTATTTTTTGAGCTAACAAGCACATATGTATAATGTCGGACAAGATGAATTACACAAAACATAAGGAAAAGGGAGATTAATATGAAGAAGATACTAGCAATATTGCTATGTGCAGCAATTACTATCGGTTTTACTGCGTGCGGTGGGGCCGAAACATTAACGGGAAAAGCCGACGGTTATGGCGGGCTTGTCACTGTTACTGTTAAGAAAAAGGGAGATAAAATTACATCAGTAAAGGTAGAAGGCGACAAGGAAACTCAAGAAGTTGCTAAGGCGGCTTTTGATGAAATTCCTGACGCTATTGTAAAGGCAAATTCAACCGATGTTGATGTTGTATCCGGTGCTACTGTAACAAGTAAGGCGATTATCTACGCTGTTAACAATGCACTCGATCCGGAAAAGTATCCATATCCTATTGTAAAGGATAAAGAAGATCCTGAAGAAGTTACTGCAGCGAATGTTTTCCAAGGCTTTGGCATTTCAAATATGGGGCGCATCGGCCCTGGCACGGATGACAAAGATGTTCCTGTATATAGCTTCAACCAAGTTTTAGCTAATGTTCTATTCGATGAAAATGATAAGATCATTGCTATTCATGTTGACCAAATTGAAGTTGCTACCCCGAACTACGATGGTGAGGGCATGCCTGAATTCAGCGGATTCCCTGGTCAGGGCAGTATTTATTCCGACGATACTGATGATAGCTTCATGGCTGAGGTTAATACATGGAAAACTAAAAGAGATCGTGGAGATACCTACAAAATGGGTACGGGCACATGGGCTGAGCAAATGGATACTTTTGAAAAAGTATTCGTTGGCAAGACCGTTGCTGAAGTTGAAGATTGGTTCAAGAAATATTGCTCCGATATTAACGGTAGACCGCTAAAGGCAGATTCAACCGAAGATGAGGATGCAACCAAGTATAATGCTCTAAGTGATGATGAAAAGGCAATGCTTGCCGATGTTGTAACCGGCGCTACAATGAGCCTTAACGATAGCCATGGCGACATTGTTGCTGCTATCAAGAATGCATTCGATAACAAGGTAGGACTCGATATTGAGAGTGCGACAGGGCTAGGAATCGGTATTAGCAATATGGGACGTCTAGGGCCTGGCACTGACGATAATGATGTTCCTGTATATAGCTTCAACCAAGTATTCGCTAATACATTATTCGATAAAGACGGTAAAATTGTAGCTATCCATGTTGATCAAATGGAAGTTGCTTCACCTAATTATGATAGCGACGATATGCCAAAGTTTGCTGGTTATCCAAACTCAAGTGACGATGTCACAGATGATAACTACCTAACACAAATTTCGGCATGGAAGACAAAAAGAGAACGTGGCGACACCTACAAAATGGGTACGGGCACATGGGCTGAGCAAATGGATGCTTTTGAAAAAGTATTCGTTGGTAAGACCGTTGACGAAGTTGAAGATTGGTTCAAGAAGTATTGCTCCGATATTAACGGTAGACCGCTAAAGGCTGATTCAACCGAAGATAAAGATACAACCAAGTATAATGCTCTAAGTGATGATGAAAAGGCAATGCTTGCCGATGTTGTAACTGGCGCTACAATGAGCCTTAACGATAGCCATGGCGACATTATTGCTGCTATCAAAGCATCATTTGAAAACCGTGTTACAATTGATGTAAAAGCTAAATAAAAGCTGACTATATAGTTAGTTAATAATAGAAATCCCCATTCTAGCTTAATTGCTAGAATGGGGATTTTTCTCTGTATCCATTACTTATATTGGATTTACTTCACGGTATGTGCTTTTTCCACCGCCGCCTCAAGCGTCATGCCGGTGTAATCCTGCGCCGGTAATAGCCTGCCGCTCTTTTTATCGTCTATGAATGCACCAACGACAATTCCGGGCAATACACTATCGACAGAATTCGGCGCATGAGGGCCACCGAGATCAGTCCTGCACCAGCCGGGATCGGTAATATTAATCATTACATCTGTTCCATCTACTACACTCGCTAGATCTTTGGTGAATTTGTCAAGCGCTGCCTTACTCGCTGAATATGCCGCTTGCTCCGGCTCGTCTTTAATTCCGCTAGTAGTGTTGATTACTCGGCCGAATCCACGCTCTATCATCTTAGGCATTAAGCGATAGCAAATTGTAGTAATAGCAATAAAATTAATCTTAAAGCTAATATCAAAGTCCTCTATGGGAGTCTTCCAATAATCATTCCTATATGCAATTTGCACTGCTGCATTGTTGAATACTATATCAACTTCAGTGCCTTTCCCCTCGATTTCATCAAGCATTCTTACAACTGCATCATTATCGGATAGCTCCGCCTCAACGCTATAAGCCTCTACTCCTTGCGCTTTTACCTCTTGTTCTAAAGCCTGTGTATGCTCCTTGTTCCTGCTGTGCAAAATGAGATTGCAACCTTTACTAGCCATGAATTTTGCAGTTTGCTCACCGACTCCCCTACTTGCGCCAGTGATTAATGCCCATTTACCTTTAACATCTACCACAGTATCACTCCTTAATTTACTTTATTCTTCGTCGATTTCCTTTATAATTTCATTGATCATCTCTAATTTGCTCGGGATATCAATATGTTGCGGGCAAGGATCGACACATTGTCCACAAGCAATGCAATTATGCGCTCTGATACTCTCATCAGTCTTAGAATAAGTCTCCCAATATGATTTTTTATCGTTGTTAAGAGCATATTTATTATAAATCCTGAACATCTCGGGTATATCTACTCCAACTGGGCAATCCATGCAATATCTGCAAGCCGTGCACGGGACAACGTCCTTAGCTTTATAAGCCTCGACCGCTTGGTCAATTATTTCACGATCTTCTTCAGTTAATGGCTCAAAATTTGTCATTGTATCAATATTGTCCTTAATTTGCTCCATGTTAGACATTCCACTTAGGACTACAAGCACATTCGGCAAGCTAGTGACGTATCTAATCGCCCACGATGCAATGCTTTTGTCGGGTCTAGCATTGAGGAAAATCTCATTTGCTTTTTCGCATGGGCTAGCTAATGTACCGCCCCGAACGGGCTCCATCACTATGCACGGTATATCATTTTCCTCAAGGATTTCATATTGACGCTTAGCGTCCTGCATCTCCCAATCCAGATAGTTGATTTGTAGCTGGGCAAAGTCCCATTCATATGTATCGACAATTTCTTGCAAAACTTCGGGAGTATCGTGGAATGAGAATCCCAGTTTGCGAATTTTACCCTGCTCTTTCATTTCCGATAGGAATTCATATGCGCCAAAATCTAGGCATTTATCAAAATTGCCCCTGCCCAGCGCATGGAGAAGATAATAATCAAAATAATCAACTCGTAGATTCTTTAGCTGTTCATCGAATACCTTTTGCATATCTTCTTTCTTATCTACTAGCCAAATTGGCAACTTCGTCACAATATTGTAGCTATCACGTGGATATTTAGCAAGTGCCTCCCCCATGAATTGCTCCGATTTTCCATCGTGATACATATAGGCAGTATCATAGTAGTTAATACCGCTCTGCATGGCATAATCCACTATCTCCTGTGCCTTTTCCTTATCGATTTCTTCTTTGCCATCAACATTCCTTACCGGGAATCTCATACAACCAAGTCCCAGAACGGTAACAAATTCATCAGTATCTTTATATCGTCTTTTTAACATATTTCCTCCATTCACACAATA
>JAAZLM010000219.1 GCA_012799315.1 Clostridiales bacterium
GTTTTATTACAGATAGATCGACAACTAATGGTGAATCCGACCCTATCCCGACTCTTTTACTCATTGAAAGCCAAGTTAGGAAATCAACCTTAGAACATAGCACCGATAGAACATATCCGACAGTTATCCCTGCCAATAAAAAGAAGATGAATGCTATTGTCTTTTTCCAGTTACCGCCCCTTGCCATAGTATACCCCTTTCATTCAATAAACACATTTTCAAATATTAAAGCTTCCCCGTCGAGCCGAATCCGCCCTCACCTCTTGCGGTTTTGGGCAATTCATCTACAATATCAATTTGCGGATGTAGAATCGGCGTCACAACTAATTGGGCAATTCGCTGCGATGCTGATATCGTATAAGGGAGTTGCCCTAGATTAATTAGGGGAATTTTAATCTCACCACGATAGTCGGCATCAATAACACCGACGGAATTCGCAAGTGCTATACCGTGTTTACTAGCTAGTGAGCTGCGTGCATAGATTAGGATGGCGACATCGCCGCTGCTAGGTGCAATGCTTATCCCCGATGGTATTAGCATAATTTGACCCGGCGCTATCGTTACATCACTATCTAGACAAGCATATATGTCGTAGCCGGCGCTATCTTTCGTCGCTCTTGTTGGAGCTTTCGCCCCGTTACGCAGTAGCTTTATAGATAGATTCATTCTTCTTCACCGAATTGCATTTGATTTTCATCTAATTTCGATGACAGTCTTAGTAGCTCAATATCGCCCTTTAAAACATTAATCTCATCTTCTAAGGCTTTAATTTGCTTTAATGCAGCATCACGATCTGCACGAGCCTTACCCGCCTCATCTACATATTCCCTGATCTGTGTGCGGATATTGTCGATGTTGGCATTTGCCTTCTCAAGCTCATCAAGCAAAGATAGCGCAACAAGAGTAGTTGCCGCGCTTGTCGATATATTGTCAGAGGACTCAACAACTGTGTCAATTTTCTTGCTCAATTGTCTTGCTACCCCCATAATGTATTCAGGCGATTCATTTGTTTGCAGCGGGTATTCCTTACCGCTAATTGTTACTTTCACCCTGTTCATAATGACATTCCTTTCTTGTGATATAACCCAGTATTTTAAACAGCTAGTATTATAATTATAATACATTTTAAGACGATAATAAAGAGTAATTTTCCATATAAATTCGCTATGGAAAGAACTTCAATAGGGAATTTGCACATATATTACCATTTTTCGACACGTGAGAATGAATGATTTATACAAAGGTACAATTCAAATCAGTGATTTAAGCCGATATTCCACACATTCCACAAAGTTTTCAACAGTCAGTATAATTACACTATCTGTAATCATATATATGTTGGTTGAGCAGGAATTTTATTACATATATAAAACTATCCCCGCCGCATTTATATCGCACATTTCAACTTTGCCAATCGAAAGAAGAAATGCGTATCAATCGATGATGTGATCCTTCGATGAATCGAAAGAAGAAAGCCTGCGTATCAATCGATGATGTGATCTTTCGATTTGTGTACTATCGCCTTGTCATTTTCATAGGTTAGCAACTGAATGGCGAGATCAATTTCCGCCCAACGTATTTCAGCAATTTCATCCTCTTGAGGTACATAATCATAGTTTTTCGCCTTAGCTAGGAAATAGACTACCTCCTTGAAAATATCGCGTTTAGGGTAGTATGTAACTGTTTCACGGAATGTTGGGTAGATTAGAATATCGATACCCGTTTCCTCCATTACCTCCCTCTGGGCGGTTTCAACTTCGGTTTCGCCCGGCTCAACATGACCCTTTGGGAACGACCAATGCCCGCTATTAATATGTTTAATTAGCAGTATCTCAGTATTTCCGTGGAATTTCCTATATACAATTGCTCCACAGGATTTTTCTTTTCGCATATTTTTTGTCCTTTCAAGTAATGTTCTTATTGGTAATAGTATAGCATAAAAAAGGTTAAAAGTCTTTTAATATTGCGAAAAAGTGACAAAAAATCTTTACCAACTTATCCGCCCCCAATTGGCAAAGTGCTTTATTGCATCGTAATCCCGCATTTTAGAAAATTAACAAGCACAACACCTAATTCATATAATGTTAAGCAGTAGGAGAAAGGGGTTTTATTATGGAAAGTAGGAATAGATTTCGTTCACAACCGTCAGGCGACTCCGGCGATAGAATTGCCTGCGGAGTGATAAGGAGAGTTTAGGGAAGATGGATTTATAACACAAAAATTCCTCCCGTACAAATGTGCGGGAGGAATTTATGCCAAATAGCATTATCTCTTTGAGAATTGTGGAGCACGACGTGCGCCTTTAAGACCGTATTTCCTACGTTCTTTCATTCGTGGATCACGTGTTAGGAAGCCTGCTTTCTTTAAAACTGGGCGAAGCTCCTCATTATATTGGAGAAGCGCCCTTGATAGACCGTGCCTAATTGCACCAGCCTGTCCAGTAACGCCACCGCCTGCAACATTGCAAACAATGTCAAATTTACCAACAGTTTCTGTTAGTTCAAGGGGTTGACGAGCGATAAACTTAAGTGTTTCGAGCCCGAAGTAATCGTCAATATCCCTGTTATTGATTGTGATATTACCGCTACCGGGATATACTCTAA
>JAAZLM010000220.1 GCA_012799315.1 Clostridiales bacterium
GAAATCAAAATGGCAAGACGAAATCGACGTTAGAGACTTTATCGTTAATAATTACACGCCTTATGACGGTGATGATGAATTCCTTGCTGATGCAAGTGATAAAACACTCGCTCTTTGGGACATGCTCTGCGATCTGTTAAAGATTGAACGTGAGCGTGACGGCATTTACGATATAGATGCCGATACCATATCGGGAATTACCTCGCATGAGGCCGGTTATATAGATAAGGATCTAGAGCAAATTGTAGGTCTTCAAACAGATGCCCCTCTAAAACGTGCAATAATGCCTTTTGGCGGTATTCGCATGGTACACACATCGCTTAAAGCATATGATCGTGATCTTTCACCAACTATTGATGAAGTATTCAAATACCGCAAAACACATAATGACGGTGTTTTTGACGTATATACAGATGCAATGAGGAAGGCACGTCATGCTGGAATTATTACAGGTCTACCCGATGCATATGGTCGTGGCAGGATTATCGGCGATTATCGTCGTGTTGCATTATATGGGGTAGATAGGCTAATCGAAGAGAAGAAAGCATCGAAGGCTAATTTCAATGGCGTAATGGATGAAGAGACTATCCGCCTCCATGAGGAATTAGCAGAACAAATCCGCTCGCTAGTGGAGCTAAAGGAAATGGCGGCGAAGTATGGTTTTGATATTTCTAAGCCTGCTACCGATGTTAAAGAGGCTATTCAATGGCTATACTTTGCATATCTAGCTGCAGTCAAGGAGCAGAATGGTGCTGCTATGTCGCTCGGTAGAGTGTCCACCTTCCTTGATATTTATGCTGAAGAAGATCTTGAGAGTGGAAAATATACTGAAGAGGAAATTCAGGAATTCGTTGATCACTTCGTCATGAAATTGCGTCTAGTTCGCTTCTTGCGTACTCCTGCATATGACGAATTGTTTTCCGGCGATCCAACTTGGGTGACTGAGGCCATTGGCGGTATAGGTATTGACGGTCGCCATATGGTGACAAAGATGTCTTATAGATTCCTCCACACATTGATGAATCTTGGCGCCGCTCCCGAACCTAATATGACAGTGTTATGGAGCACTGAGCTCCCCGATAATTTTAAGAAGTTCTGTTCAAAATTATCTATCGAAACTTGCGCCATTCAATATGAGAACGACGATATCATGCGCCCTAAATTCGGCGATGATTATGGGATCGCTTGCTGTGTGTCAGCGATGAAAATTGGTAAGCAGATGCAATTCTTTGGCGCACGTGCCAATCTTGCAAAGGCGTTACTCTATGCTATCAATGGTGGTAGGGATGAAATTAGTGGCGATCAAGTTGCTCCGGATATTGCCCCTATTGATGGCGAATATCTCGATTATGATATAGTAACGCAGCGCTTTGACACTGTTCTTGATTGGCTTGCGCAGCTATATGTCAACACATTGAATGTTATTCACTTTATGCATGATAAATATTCGTATGAAAAGATACAAATGGCACTTCATGATGATGAGATTATCCGTACTTGTGCTTGTGGAATTGCTGGTCTATCCGTTGTGGCTGATAGTTTATCCGCAATTAAGTATGCAAAAGTTCGCCCAATACGCAATGAAGACGGCTTGACCGTCGACTTCGAAATTGAGGGTGACTATCCCAAATTCGGTAATAATGATGAAGATGTTGATGATATTGCAGTTAAGTTAGTAGAAAGATTTATGGAAAAGCTAAAGGCGCAAAAGACTTATCGCTCAAGCATTCACACATTGTCGATACTAACTATAACATCGAATGTTGTTTATGGAAAGAAAACAGGCTCAACACCTGACGGACGTAAACACGGAGAACCCTTTGCACCGGGCGCCAATCCAATGCACGGCAGGGATTCCCATGGAAGTGTCGCATCAATGATGAGTGTGGCAAAACTCCCATACGACTATGCGGAAGATGGAATTTCCTACACATTCTCAATCGTGCCCCAAGCATTGGGCAAGACGGAGGAAGAAGGCATTCTTAACCTCTCGACTCTAATTGACGCATACTTTATGGAGGGCGGGCACCATATTAATGTCAATGTACTAAATAAGGAATTGTTAATGGATGCAATGGATCATCCTGAAAAATATCCGCAACTAACAATTCGTGTATCCGGCTATGCGGTGAACTTTATCCGATTAACTAGGGAGCAACAGCTCGATGTTATTCATCGCACATTCCATTCATTTATTTAACTGATGCTCTCCCCGAATTCAATTCGGGGAGATTGCTAACAAAAGGAGTGATTCCATGTCAAAAGGTGTAATAGGACGTCTGCATTCATATGAAACTCTCGGCGCACTCGATGGGCCGGGTGTGAGATTTGTCGCCTTTTTACAGGGGTGTAATTTGCGTTGCCTTTACTGTCATAATCCCGACACATGGCAGATGGATATAGGCAATATAATTTCATCGGACAAGCTTGTGGAGATTATTCTAACATATAAGAATTTTATCCGTGATGGCGGTGTCACACTCTCTGGCGGTGAGCCGCTCCTGCAACCGGAATTCTGTGCTGCAGTTATAGAATTATGTAAGCAAAATGGCTTGCATACTGCAATCGATACTAATGGCACTGTGCCATTGCAATTATCGAAAAAGGCAATTGATCTTGCCGATTTAATCATGCTCGATATAAAGGACATTGATAATGAAGATGCTAAAATTCTAACTGGAGAAGGTAATGAGAATGTTATCGCTACCCTTAACTACTGTGAGGGAATCGGTAAAGAAGTGTGGATACGTCATGTTCTTGTGCCCGAATATACGATATTCCCCGATAAACTAGAGAGGTTGGCGCAGTTTTTAACGCAGTATAGCTGTATAAGCCGTATTGAGCTGCTCCCCTATCATAAAATGGGCGATTATAAATGGGATGAGCTTGGCATCGAAAACAAGCTTAAGTCCGTTAAGGAACCGGACAACGAAGAAATTGCCGCTGCAAAAGAGATTTTTGCAAATAATGGCTTACCCGTAAGATAAATTCAAGCTTAAAGCTATTAGAAGTGCTATCGCAGCGATTAGTTGCGGTGGCACTTCTTAGTTGTGTTTAGTTTTTATACTCGATTATTCTACTACGAACTGAACTGCAAAAGCATATTCCCGCTAAAATTAGAATAGACTATATAAAACTATCATGATGGGAAGGTAATGAATATGACAGATGGACAAAATAATAAAAGAACAAGCCATAATTTAATTATGGAGAATCGTAACTCACTGACAATATCGGGGGTATCGGACTTAGATAGCTTTGATGAACACAGCGTAGTTATGTTCACTGAACTCGGTGAGTTGACTGTGCGGGGCCATGATTTACATATTAATGAGATGAGTGTCGATACTGGTGAATTGGTGGTATCGGGGGAAATTACCGCCCTAATTTACGGGGATAAGGAAAGGAAGAGTGCGTCGGGTTTTGTAGCGAAGCTTTTCCGATAGGAGCGTGAATTGATGTTTTTTAACATATCTGAACAGGCTTTGCTTTTTTTAATGTCGGTTGTTATGGGGGTCTTTTTCGGCTTATTGTATGAAGTTTTTCGCATCTCACGGATTGCTTTCAATCTTTCTAAGGTAGCTATTGCGGTAGAAGATTTCATTTTCTTCATGATCTGTGCGGTCGGCGTATTTGCATTTTCACTTGAATATGGCAATGGAATGATACGTTTATTCTTCGTAATAGGCGCATTACTCGGGGCAATACTATACCTATTAACGATAGGGAGATTAATTTTTGCCGCGTCACGTGGAATTATTTATGCTATAAAAACTTTCTTTTCCTTTATACATCGCA
>JAAZLM010000221.1 GCA_012799315.1 Clostridiales bacterium
ATAAGTGCGCCCATTTCTAGCAATTCTTTATTCAATTGTTCAAGTTGCTCATCAAAATGGTTCCTCATTATCCAAACCTCCCAGTAATATAGTCCTCAGTTCGTTTATCTTTAGGCACGGAGAATAGTCTTTGCGTATCCCCGAATTCTATTATTTCACCCATTAGAAAGAATGCAGTCCTATCCGATATTCTGACAGCCTGCTGCATATTATGCGTTACTATAACTATAGTATACTTCTCTTTCAACGTTATGGCAAGTTCTTCTATTTTAGATGTTGAAATTGGATCAAGAGCGCTTGTTGGCTCATCCATTAGCAACACCTCCGGCTCAACTGCTAATGCCCTAGCTATACAAAGGCGTTGCTGCTGCCCACCCGATAATCCTAGGGCATCCTTATTCAATCTATCCTTTAGCTCATCCCATATAGCAGCATCACGTAGGGATCGCTCAACAATATCATTGAGCCTTGCCCGTCCACGGATACCGTGCGTGCGTGGGCCGAATGCGACATTATCATATATACTCATGGGGAACGGATTTGGCTTTTGAAAGACCATGCCAACACGCTTCCTAAGCAGTGTTGTATCCATGTTGCCATATATATCCTCACCATCGAGCGTGACTTCTCCTTTAATTTTACACCCCTCTACTAGATCGTTCATGCGATTAAGAGTTTTAAGTAATGTGCTTTTCCCACATCCCGACGGGCCTATGAAAGCGGTTATTTCATTAGCTTTAATTGACATTGTAACATCTTTTAAAGCTTGGAACGAATCGTAATAAAGATTTAAGTCTTTTACATCAATCTTTCCCATAAGATCTCCTTTCTATCCTTTTTGCTATATAAGCGGAAAATGCGTTAATTAATACAACTATAATTAGTAAGACGACTGCTGTCGCATATGCCTGTTTAATATATAAACCTTCACTTGATATGGCATACATATGTACGGACAATGTGCGAGCTGAGTCAAATATGCTTTCGGGGATTTTTGCAACAGTGCCGGAAGTATAGATCAGTGCGGCAGTTTCCCCCACGATGCGCCCGATAGAAAGAATAATCCCAGCAAGAATACCCGGTATGGCGGACGGTAATACCACCTTGAACACGGTGCGCAGCTTACCCGCCCCTAAGCCGAAGCTGCCCTCCCTATATTCAATGGGCACTGCTACAAGTGCCTCCTCCGTTGTGCGCATCATAATAGGCAATATCATTATGCTCAGTGTTAAAGCACCCGAAATCAGCGACATTTTAAGCCCCAATGCCGTCACAAAGAAAAGCCTACCGAAAAGACCGTATATAATAGACGGTATCCCCGATAATGTTTCTGCAGTTAAGCGCACAATCTTAACAAGATGATTGACCTTACTAGCATATTCGACGAGATATATCGCAGCAAAAATTCCAAGAGGCGCCGCAAATAAAAGTGAGATTATTGTCATTAGGATTGTATTTATAAGCGCCGGTAACATGGATACGTTTTCGCTATTATATTCCCACTCAAATAGAGCGGGGGAGAGATTCGGGATACCTTTTATTAAGATATATCCAACGACACTAACGAGAATGAACAGTGTTAATATCGTTCCAAGATATACTAGAATTCTTATAATAGTTGCTTCTTTTTTTTGAGAAATCATACCTTTGTCCTCCTTTTTAAAACTGAGAACAGTATATTGATAAGAAGGATAAAGACGAAGAGCACTACTGCCGTAGCTATCAATGCATCACGGTGAAGATCGGTAGCATAGCCCATCTCCATCACTATATTACTTGTAAGAGTGCGTACCCCCTGCAACATTCCTTTTGGCATGCGTGCTTGATTGCCCGCCACCATCATAACAGCCATAGCCTCACCAATGGCACGACCAACACCTAGAACGATGCTTGCCGCCACACCCGACTTTGCAGCGGGGAGTATTACTCTAAATACTGCCCGCTCATGTGTCGCCCCAAGTGCTAAGGCCCCCTCATAATATGACTTTGGCACAGCATTGAGCGATGGTTCGCTAATAGCTATAATTGTAGGGAGGATCATAATACCTAGAATTATACTTGCTGATAATATATTTGTTCCGCTAACATCGAATAAATCCCTTACCAAAGGGACAACAACTATTAGACCAAAAAATCCATATACTACTGAGGGGATTCCAGCAAGAAGAGATATTGCTTGACGCATAATTTTCGCAATGCGTGCCGATGCGAACCTAGAAATAAATATAGCCGTAATAATACCGGTAGGCACTCCTATAATAAGAGCGCCTGCGGTAATATATAAGCTACCTAATATCATTGGGAATATACCGAATATATTGTTACCGGGCTTCCACACCTTGCCGCTAATGAATTTGAATATGCCGATTTTAGCCATCCCCGGGACGCCATTTGCAAATAGGAATACACATATTAATGCAACGGCAAGTATAGAAATGCAAGCGGCAAGCATGAAAATTAATTTTGCACCAGTTTCTTTAATGTTCTTCATGCTCAATCTGTTGGTAAAACTCTTCTTAGAATGTACATCAACGGATTGCTGTTTCTTGTTCTCCCTTTTATTCATCTAACTTGCTCCAGTCAGTAATATCGCCCATAAAGATTGATTTAACTTGCTCACTTGTAAAATCGCTCTTGTCGTTATCTTTATTTATGATTACTGCAATGCCGTCCATTGCTATTACTTTATGGTCTAGTCCCTGTGAAATTTCGCTGTCCTTCAGTTCACGTGATGCCATCCCTATATCGCAAATTCCCTCGATTGCAGAGTTCATGCCAGTGGTCGAATCATTCTGCTGTATCTCAATTTCCACATTGGAATTGATAGCTAGATAAGCTTCTTTTAGCTTTTCCATAACAGGTGTTACGGATGAAGATCCAGCGATAACGATTTTACCCGAGATTGTGCTTGTGCCGAATGCGCCGTTATTACCTGCCGAGATATAGCCATTTTCTTCGACAACTTTCTGCCCCTCTTCACTCATGATGAAGTCAATGAATGCCTGAGTTGCGTCATCTACTGTGCCACTTGTTGCTATATTGAATGGACGTGAGATCTTATAAGTACCCGATTTAATATTCTCAACTGTTGCCTCGGCTCCATCAATTTTAACAGCCTTTACTGTATCATTGAGTGAACCTAGTGAAATATAGCCTATTGCCTTAGTATTCTCTGCGACAGACGTCATCATGACCGATGTGCTATTTGTTATGTCGGCATCCTCCGTCGTATAATCGACCTTGTCCCCATTTTCATCTTTTTGCTCGATTCCGAATAGCTCTATAAATGCTCCCCGTGTTCCTGAACCATCTTCACGTGAAATTACAGTGATAGCGTTATTCGGTGTTCCCCCACAGCTAATGAACGAGGTGAGGGTAATTATTGATGTTAATACTGCTAAAATTACTTTTTTCATATTATTTCTCCTTTTCATATTGTATACCCTAATATTAAATGGTCTTTGTTCGAGATAGATACGGGGTATGTTAAATGTATGTAAAATAGCACACATTCGATTAATTTAATTGTAGCAAAAAGAATCGGTATAGCTTAAGTATCACACTCTAGCTATACCGATTTTATTAAATAAGTTAAATTTTATGAATCCGCACTCAATGCGGCAATGCTTTACATAATCATGATTTAATCGTCGGAGACACCTTTCCCAGATGAAACATATATATTGACGACTTCACCTTTAGAAACATCGATTTTATCGCCGACCTTTTTCGGCCCGACACTGACGATCGTTCCCTTAGGTGCATCAGCTTCATCATCTTCCACAACTTCAGGCTTAATGCCAAGATCACTCAATTCAGCAATGTAATCCTTTTGCGACTTGCCCTTAAAATCGGGGATTTTCGCATATTTTGAACCAAGACTGATCTTAAGTTCAACTTCAGTTCCACCAGCAATATCAACGTCTTTATCGATGCTTTGTTCAAAAACAATGCCTGCAGCAATATCTTCGTTATATTGATAATCGGGCTTGAACGATAGGAATGAATAAGCGTCAGCATCTTTGATAGTATCATATATTCGCCCGACTAGATTCGGCATGATATAGGGCTTCTCCACTCTTGTAGTTGTTACAGTCTCCTCCGTGGTCACCGTCGTTGTAGTTATAGCAGTTGTCGTTGCTTGCGGTAGGGAGGAGGCATCATATCTATTAGATTTATCCTCACCTAGAACGATTATTAGTATAATGGCAATCACTAGCAGAACGGCAAATGTTATCAGTCCAACCTTAACATATATCGGAATAGGGCCTTGCGCTTTTGTGGAGAATTCTTCGTGTTCATCTTCCTTATCCACTAATGCGACTTCTTCGCCCTTATCTTCAGTGAATTCAGGCTGCTCGAATAATCTTGTGACGAATTCGGTAATTGTTTGAATTCGTGAATCGGTAGATAACTTCAAACCGCCCATTATTACATTCGATATATTTGCGGGGATATTGCTATTGACCTTCGCCGGTTCTAACAATCCGTCGGATCCTACCCTTGCGACAGCTTCAGTAGGCATACAGCCGGTTAGAACACGGTATAATACAGCGGCAATGCCGTATACATCCGTCCATGTTCCGTGCCAATTGCTAGATGAATATTGCTCGGGAGCAGCATATCCAGCAAAAAGTTCCGACGCTAATTCGGTATTAGCAGTCCTACTTGCGATTATGGAGAATCCAGTTAGCTTTAAATCGCCCTTTTCGGATACATAGATGGTATCAAGACTGATTCCACGGTGAACAATCCCAGCATTATGGACTAGACTCAATGTGGTGAAAATCGGCGGGAATAGCTTCTTTGCTTGATCCCATGTTAATTCGCCAGCGAAATCTTGAAGATACTTCTTTAGACTAACGCCTTTAATCATCTCAAGAACGGCATATGCAGTGTTGTTCTCGGCGAAAATATCGTGAACAGCATTTATATGGTTTAGAGTTCTCATTCTTGATAAGGTTTTATTAAGCTCAATAAATTCCGACAAATAAGTCTTATATTGAGCAAGATTATTTGCATTAACTTTAATTTCGGGATCGCCCTTAGTCCTTGAACATAGGGTATCGGGCATATATTCCTTAATGGTAATTATCTTACTTGTGACGGTATCATAAGCAATATATAATGCGCCCTCACCGTTGTAGCTTAGTAGCTTGCCAACGATATAGCGCTCATTCAGTACCGTCCTCGGTGCAAGATATGATGGTAGGAATGGTGTTTTATCAGAATAACCGCAATCGGTGCATACACCATTAACAGTATTATTTCCCATGCAACCCATGCATAGTTTTAAATCCTCATTCATAACACCCCTCCTTGTTAACTTTAATACATATGTACAAATTCCTAACTATCAAAAGTATAATACCAAACTACGAGCATTTTGTCAACTTAAACGGCGCTTTTGGATATAAGCACCAAGCTTTTGTATCAGAATTGTAACTTATGCGACATTGTAATTGCTAGTTTTTTAGTGTAATTGAAAACAAAGTAATTTAGGTGAATTTGAGGTAGGTTAATATAAAAATACTGCACCACCAAAGAGGATTTGGCAGCGCAGTATTTGATAATTAAATAGTTACTATTACTTGATGTTCTTCTCCATTTAGTGGTACTTCAGATACTGCATCCCCATTGCATTCTATGCCCTTACAATCACCTTTAATGACTGTAATTGCAATTTTCGTATTGCGATAGTTCAGTTCAGCGCTGAATCCCGACCAGCTACTCGGGATTTGCGGATCGATTTTGATACTATCGTGTTCGATCTTAATACCGAGCAAGTATTCAAGTATTACACGGTAATACCAGCCGGCGGCGCCAGTATAAATACTCCAACCGCCCCTACCATAACTTTCGGGATTAGTATAG
This sequence comes from Clostridiales bacterium, assembly GCA_012799315.1. Classification (GTDB taxonomy): domain Bacteria; phylum Bacillota; class Clostridia; order Oscillospirales; family Ruminococcaceae; genus JAAZLM01. The sequence continues at coordinate 5,875 of JAAZLM010000221.1, forward strand.
ATATCCGCCGACATATAATATGGTTCATTCTTATATGCGAATGACTCCTCAGGATTCCTATGATGATTAGCAGGATTGAGCATTGAAAGGAGCTCATACCCCTCACCACTTCTGCCGGCAAGGTAGAACGCCATCGTTAACCATACTGCAGCGTGAGTATATTGACCACCATTTTCACGAGTTCCCGGCGGATACGATGTCACATAGCCAGTATCCATGTTCGGCGTTTCGAATGCAGGGTAGAACACTCTTATAATGCCCATGTGCGGATCGACTAAATTCTCCATAGCCGAATTCAATGCGAGCATATTCCTATTAGCATCGTCAATGCCTGCAATAATGGGGAATGACTGTGCGAGTGAATCGATTCTGCAATTCTTACTGCTTGCAGATCCCATCTTATCACCGCTATCATAGAATGCCCTAAGATACCATTTACCGTCCCAGCAATGCATTGATACATTTTCACGGAGAGTGCTTGCTAATTCAGTATATCGCTGTGATTCGTCATTTTCTCCGCGATATTCACATAATACTGCGAATCTATCAAGAACGATCGATAGGAATAATGCGAGCCACACACTTTCGCCATCGCCGTCCAATCCAACACCATTGAACCCGTCGTTCCAATCTCCGCTGCCCATTAATGGTAGCCCGTGCACACCTAATTGCGATGCTCTTTCAATAGCACGTTTGCAATGCGAATATACATCTTCTCTAATTGGGCTGCGTGTCACTTCAAAATACTTTTCATGTTCATCTTCACCTAGCAGAGGCGATTCAATATAATAGACTTCTATATCAAGGATTGAATAATCATTTGTCTTATCAATATATTCGCAAACCGTATACGGTAGCCATAGTAAATCATCGGAACATCTAGTGCGGACTCCCTTTTTAATTCCTCTAGGGAGCATATGCCACCAATGCAGGACATCGCCCTCCACGAATTGCGCATTGCAGGCACGGGCGATCTGCCTTTTTGCTATGCTTGGATTTGTTAGCAATGCAGCGCACGCATCTTGCAATTGATCACGATAGCCATATGCGCCACCATTCTGGAAGAATCCAGTTCGTGCATAGATTCTAGCACCGATATTCTGCCACCCTAGCCATGTGTTGAACATGGAATCAAGTAATTTATCGGGAGTTGAAATTGTTATCGTATTCTGCACTTTATCTTGATGCGTCTTTTCGGGCAGGAGCATCGGCGACAATGGCATTCTTGCAATTTTGACCGCCGCTTCAGCAGTTTTGGCGAATGTCATCATGAAATTAATCGTAACATCTTCACCCGCTGCTAATGTCTTTTTAATAACGATAGCACCGCATGGCTCATTCGAGGGGGAGAGAATACATTCCTCCCACTTTCCACTCCAGAAAGCCGTTCTATCAAGTGTATAGCTTGCGAGTGGCTCACTTGAGCCAATAGCCATATAGCCCTCAATAACGGAGTTGAACGGATTGCGCATTATTAACATATCACTATCGATAGTGGCGCTAATCTGTCTTGAATTCTCCCTAGATGAGTTGAGTGTAGGTTCGGTGTAGAAAACAAGCTCTAATTCGATTTCCCCATCGGATTCGTTGCGTAACTCTAGCTCGATGTTCTTCTTACAGCCAACTTGAACGACATTGACGGTCGTTCTGCAATAAATGTCGCTTGCATATCCTTCATACACTGCCTTTGACGGTGAGAAAAAGGGGAGTGATCCAGCGATTAAATCATAGTACTTATCGCCGAATTTAGCTATCAGCATTTCGCCACGGTTGTCCGTCATTAAGTCGTTGAACCACGGAGTTAATTTATTTTCTCGGGAATTGAATGCCCATGTGAATCCAAGTGCAGAGTCCGACAATAATGTGCCGAATGACGGATTCGCAAGCACATGGCACCATGGATGTGGCGGTGATGATGTGATGAAGAATCCTCCATCTGTGAAGTGCCCGCCTGTAACACGTTTATCGCCATCTTTGCCAGCATCAATTTCGGGGCGGCGCATCTTACTCAATTCGATCGGGGTATATTCAATAGACGGGAGGTTAATTCTCATCATTGACTTCGGTGCGATATGCACCGCCGCCGCCTGCAATAAAATCTTGATTTTATCATCATATGCCGTGAAATCGATAAGATGAATACCGCCATTAATACCGATCAATGCCTCGCTAAGGTTTTCTTTTATATGATTCATTATAAAGGAGTGAATCGGTCTTTCGTATTCGCCTCTATCATTGTAGGAAAAAACCAGATCGAATACGATACCGCATAATTTAAGTGAAGAATGACATTTAAGATAGCTTGTCATCTTCTCCTCTTCGACCGTGCTGTCAATTTCAACCAATACAATTGGCAAATCACCTGAAATTCCAAGCACCCATAATTCTCTAGGCGATAGGGTATTTTCCTCAATTGATTTTAGATTTAATGAGCAGTCACGCTTCTTATAAATTAGTTGCGGTAGTATCGTTGTAGCAAGCCTACCCTCTATTGTGTCAGCGACTAGGGGCGGCTTCGTTATGATGTTGTGACAAGCATTGTCCGATCTTAATTCGGCGACTCGTGATAGTAGATCCTCCTTCGTCATTGCCATACACATGAATAGTGTGTGCTCACATTGCTCATACGCATCTAGATGAATTGGTGCCTTAATAAAAACGCATGGATCGGGGACTTGCTCATTCGACGTTGTCGGATCCTGCGCTTTATCGAATGCGGAGAAAACCCCGTACGGACGAGTGAGCACATCTTCCCTGCGCATAGAATATGAAAAATGCAAATCGCTCATGAATCCGATCGCCATATAGGTGGTGTCATCACTATGCCTTTCCTTACGGGAGATGATGAAGATATTATGCTTGCTGTCGAATTCCTGTTTTAGGAATAATCTCATGAATGCTGGATGTGCAAAATGATCGGCAAATCGTGCAAGAACTGGCTCAATATAGGCGGATAGAATTATCCTCTTTCTCCTGCCACTAGTATTTTTTATAGCAAGTTTTCTAAATTCGCACGGTAAACTAGGGTGGAGATATGCTTTCATTCCCATTTTCAGCGTCTTTGTATTGCAGTAATAATCGGTGAAGCTACTTGTGAATTCAGTTGTCCGCTCAGCGGATTTTCTACTTTCTCTATCGTTGTAGGGCATATAAGTGAAGCTAAAACTCTCTCCACCGTCGACAACTGCGAAGAATGCCCCTTGAGGACGGCGCAGAATATCGGTGGTGCGAAGAATTGTATCTTTCCCTTGATAGATACCGTGGCAAATGCCAAGATCGGTAGTAATACTTGTGTATTCGCCATTACAAAGTAAATTTACCCGTGGTTGTTGCGGGAAGAATGAACCAATTACTTCAACAGACGGTGTCCCTCTTGAATTCTTTTTCGGTGGCTCTTTCTTATTAATGTCTTCAAATAGCACTGAACCTACCATAACTCTTTCATCGAGCAGCTCAGCGGCGCTCTCCATACTTTTATCAGACATAAATCTCCTTTGCATAATATTATCGTGAAGTGCATTCGAAATTGCTACTATACTCATACCAA
>JAAZLM010000222.1 GCA_012799315.1 Clostridiales bacterium
CATATGTGATAACAATAACAACCTAACTGTATATAAGAAGAGTCAAAAGAATATTAGGTGAAACAGAGCCTATATAAACCATAATAAAAAATAAAAGGTATGGAATTCCATACCTTTGATTTTATTGTGCTACTTCATGAGCATATAAATTAAGTGTAATGCATGTACGTTGTCATCAATTCCTGCTAGATAAAAAGTCGTTTTAAGTACTGAATTACCCTTAGATGTGATATATTCCTCACAGTATTTTCTATAATCATCGCTTTCGCTAGGGATTCTACTGCGCAAAATCTCGTTGAATGAGCCCTTTAATGCGGGCGGCTTAACAATGGGATTGTAGTTGCGGCCAGTCATCGATTTATATATACGCTTAAATTCGTTTGCATGGGATGTATCATCGGCGGCCATTTCCATCAATATCTTGCGATAATTGCTACTAGGTGCTTTTTTAGCAAGCTCCGCATATAGCGCGCTATCGCTTAATTCAGATTTAATATATTCCTCTAATCGTGCGGCAAGTGTCATAATTTCTAATACCCCCCTTCGGTCACGGTCTAATATACATTATGCAAATAGAAAGTAAATGATAAAATATTATAGCATTTCTTCATTTTGTAGAAGAATAAATAAACTTTTATCAAAACCACTTGACATGAAGTGTACTTGAGGGTATAAAATAATTAGGGAGGTATTTATATGACACTCACTATAAAGCAAGTTGCTAATAAAATGGATTTGACTATCTCAACTATCAGGTATTATGAAAAAGAGGGGTTATTGCCACCTGTTAAAAGGGATGGAGCAGGCAATAGGATGTTTGGCGAAGAAGATATTGAATGGCTCAATCTCATCTGCTGCCTGAGGAATACGGGTATGCCCGTCAGAAAAATTAAGAAATTCGTCGCATGGAGTTTAGAGGGTGACGGTACATTAACAGAGCGAATACAAATGCTGGAGGAACATCGTGATTCAGTCGATGAACAGCTTGAAACACTCACGCACTATAAACACTCTATTGAATGGAAAATCAACTTCCATAAAGAATTAAAAAAGAAATATGAGAACGGTGGAAAAGAATGAAGAAGATTAATACTAGAGATTTAGTTTTCGCTGCATTATTCCTGGCACTGGGCATCGCCCTGCCGCAACTTTTCGCTCGCAATCCCGACATTGGGCAGATGTTACTGCCGATGCACTTCACAGTAATGCTATGCGGCCTTATATGCGGTGCAAAATACGGCGGAATGTGCGGAGCGCTCACCCCGTTACTTAGTGCGTTTTTTATAGGCAAGCCGCCTTTAATCCCAATTGGATTGCCAATGTGCTTCGAACTATGCGCTTACGGTATTATAATCGCCCTAATCTATTCAAAGAGGAATGTATATATATCGCTAATCGGCGCCATGATCGGCGGGCGAATCGTATACGGAATAGCAAGCGCAATTGTATTTGGAGTGAAGGGGATTCCATACGGATTTGAGGCATTCGTTGTCGCTAGTGTAGTGAAGCCCTTGCCCGGCATTATAGCACAAATTATAATAATTCCTGTTCTGATGCTTGCATTGAAAAAATCCGGCATTGTCTCAAGAAAGGATGCTGCAAATGGCTGAAGTTATAATATTAATCGGGCGGATAGCAAGCGGTAAGACGCATTATGTCAAAGAGGTTAAAAAAGATAGAAAATTAATGCTACTATCGTGTGACGATCTAATCCTCACATTATTCGATGATTGCCTTGGCGATAAGCATAGGGAAATTGAAAATAGATGTTATACCTTTTTATTCGGGCAAGCAGAGCAGTTAATTGATATGGGCATTGATGTAGCACTTGACTTTGGCTTTTGGACGGCACAGTCAAGGGCGAATGCAAGAGAATACTTCAAAGAGCGGGGCATTAAAACCAAGGCAATTTACTTCAACCCGCCAAAGGATGTTCGAGAATCACGTCTAGTGAAACGTAATAAAATATTATCAAATTCAACAAGACGGGAATTTATTATCGAACCGACATTACTGGAGAAGTTAGATGCTAGGTTTGAAGAACCGACGAGTGAAGAATACGATCATGTAATTGTGTGAATGGAGGAAATATGTTAAAAAGAAGATACAAGAATACTGATGAATTTGTCACGGTTCTAGGATTGGGATGCATGAGATTCCCGATAAAGAACATTGACGGTAAAGAAG
>JAAZLM010000223.1 GCA_012799315.1 Clostridiales bacterium
CCTCCTACGATATATCGGCTGTGTTTAAATATAGATGGCCGAACTCTGATATATAGTCCTTGCGCCCTTGTCGGTTATCGCCGAGCAACATATCGAATATTTCGGCAGTCTTTTCGACATCGTCGGGTGTTACTTTTATTAAACGCCTTGTATCGGGATTCATCGTTGTTAAGTTCATCATCTCTGGATCGTTCTCACCTAGTCCCTTTGAACGTTGAATCGTATATTTTTGCTCACCGATTTTACTTAGTATAGTGTTTCTTTCGCCCTCAGTATAAGCAAAATACACTCTATCCTTAGTGTTAATTTCATATAGGGGGGATTCTGCAATATAGACATATCCCTGCTCAATTAAAGTCGGAGTTAGGCGATATAGCATTGCTAATATCAATGTGCGAATTTGGAATCCGTCGACGTCTGCGTCAGTACAAATTATGACTTTATTCCATCTTAGACCGTCTAGATTAAAGTTTGATAAGTCCTTATTAGATTTAGACTTAACCTCAACACCGCACCCTAATACCTTAATTATATCGGTAATAATATCATTCTTAAAAATTCTGTTGAAGTCCGCCTTGAGGCAATTCAGGATTTTACCACGCACGGGTATAATCGCTTGGAATTCAGCCTCTCTCGATAGTTTGCAAGCTCCCAATGCGGAATCACCCTCAACAATGAATAATTCCCGCTTGGATAGATCCTTTGAGCGACAATCAACAAATTTCTGCACCCGGTTAGAAATATCTATCGTGCCGGCAAGCTTCTTCTTTATATTAAGTCTTGTCTTTTCAGCATTCTCACGACTGCGTTTATTTACAAGCACTAATTCGCAAATCTTTGTCGCTTCGTCAGGATTTTCAATAAAATAAACTTCGATATGTTGCTTTAACCATGCTGTCATCGCATCATAAATAAATTTATTATTGATCGCCTTCTTCGTTTGGTTTTCGTACGATGTTTGCGTTGAAAATGATGAAGAAATCAGAACAAGGCAGTCATCAACATCGGCGAAAGTAATTTTGCTTTCGCCCTTGAGATACTTATTCCCCTGCTTTAAATAACTATCAATCTCGGACACGAATGCTTGTCTTACTGCCCTCTCCGGCGATCCACCATATTCTAGAAAGCTTGAGTTATGGTAGAATTCCGTTCGCTTCACCCTATTCGAAAAGCAAAATGCGGCGGATAATTTCACCCTGTACTCGGGCCTGTCCTTGCGATCCCTGCCGCTCCGTTCCGCTTGGTAGAATTGCGGTGTAGTTAGTGCATTCTCGCCGACGATCTCCATTAGATAGTCTTTTATCCCGTCTTTATAGATGAATTCGCTCTCCTCGAATGAGCCGTCATCATTCTGCCACCTGAATATGAATAGTATCCCAGAATTGACAACAGCCTGCCTTTTAAGAGTTTCTTCAAAATACTCTTTTGATACTTCTATATCTGTGAACACATCTAAGTCGGGTTTCCACTTAATTCTTGTTCCCGTCTTCTTCCCTCTTATTGCCTTTTTCTCGAATCCTTCTGCGCCCTTTTCTACATTGAATCCTTTTTCAAAGCGCAGCTTATACTGGTGCCCGCCATTGTGAATCTCCGCCTCCATATATTCGGATGCAAATTGCGTTGCGCATAATCCTAGCCCGTTCAATCCTAGCGAATATTCATAATGACTGCCGTCATTGTTATTATATTTACCGCCGGCATACAGCTTACAGAATACAAGTTCCCAGTTATATTTCTTTTCCCGATTATTATAATCGACGGGAATCCCCCGACCGAAGTCCTCAACCTCGATAGATAAATCCTTATATCGGGTGACAATTATTTTATCGCCATGCC
>JAAZLM010000224.1 GCA_012799315.1 Clostridiales bacterium
AAGGCGAGGACAGGGTATTAATACCTTCACCCGATGTTGCCACATATGATTTGAAGCCGGAAATGAGCGCATATGAAGTTACTGATGAAGTGATCTCCCGCATCGAATCCGGTAAATATGATGCAATTGTGCTAAATTATGCGAACTGTGATATGGTTGGTCATTCGGGCATCTTTGATGCTGCTATGGCGGCAGTTGAGGCGGTCGACATCTGTCTTGGCAAGACTGTTGAAGCGGTTCTTGCAAAGGGCGGAATAGCAATCATTACTGCCGATCACGGTAATGCCGATAAGATGTATGAACCCGATGGATCGCCATTTACGGCGCATACAACAAATAAAGTGCCGTTCGTTATCTGTTCTGATAAAGATTATGAATTCCGTGATGATGGTTGTCTTGCTGATATTGCACCGACAATGTTAGAAATTATGGGACTAGATAAGCCATCAGAAATGACAAGGGATAGTCTAATCAAATAAATAGCAATATAGAAATACCCGTGCAAATAATTTGCACGGGTATAAGTTTATCTAAAATTTAACGCTAGAATTATCTAATTTATTATTAGAAATGAAACTATTCTAAAGGCTCTAATTGATTTAAATCGAATGGAGTTTGCTGATATACGCAGAAGTTTAGCCAATTGGAGAACATCAAGCTAGAATGACATCGCCAGCTTAGAGTCGGGGTGTTGTCGGGGTTATTATCCGGGAAATAATTTTGGGGTAGTTTAGGATTTAATCCACGCTCAATATCACGCAAATACTCATGTTTTAACGTATCTCTATCATATTCTGAATGCCCTGTAATAAAAATCTGCCTATTCGTTTTATCCGCAACTATATATACACCGCATTCATCGGAGTAGGAAAGAAGATTCAAGTCAGGAACATTTTCGATATCTTCACGCTTAATATCTGTATATCGTGAATGCGGCACCATGAAGACATCATCGAAGCTATTTAATAGTGGATTGTTGTGGCAAATAATCTTATGAGGGAACACTCCAAAGACTTTTTCATCGAGCATATACTTCTTCACTCCGTAATGATAAAAAAGACCTGCCTGCGCCGCCCAGCAAATGTGTATTGTTGAATATACGTTTGTTTTCGACCATTCTAGAATTTCCTTAAGCTCGTCCCAGTAATTCACATCTTCATATTCAAGATGTTCGACCGGTGCACCCGTGATAATCAGCCCATCATAACGCATATCACGTATCTTATCAAATGTTGTATAGAAATTATGCAAATGGGATGCGGATGTATTCTTTGATGTATGCGATGCCGTCTGTATAAGATCAATATCCACCTGTAAAGCAGTATTACTTAACAGCCTTAATAGCTGAGTCTCGGTTACTATTTTTGTAGGCATTAGGTTCAAAATCGCAATACGGAGCGGTCTTATATCTTGCTTAGATGCACGATCGTGCGACATCACGAAAATGTTCTCATTTAATAGTGTTGTGTATGCTGGCAAATTGTTTGGTATATTAATAGGCATCTTTCACCCTCCTAATTAAAACGAAAATATAATTTAAGTATATCAGAAATTATAGAATATAACAACTGTAAAATGTTACAGTTTACCGGTAGATAGGCCATCTTGCGTTGACTATTCGCATAAAATAAGTTACAATATTAAGGAAACTGATGTCAGGAGGGCGCTATGTTACAATTCATTTTAGGTGAGGCAGGTACGGGGAAATCTACATTATTAATAAAGAAAATTGCCGATTATTTAGATGCTGGCGAGAAGAACATATATCTAATTGTCCCCGAACAATATTCGTTTGAGAGCGATAAATTAGTTTACGAAACACTTGGCGCGCAGAGTTTTAATAGTATAAAAATTTTGAGCTTTTCCCGCCTTGCTAAGCAAATATTAACGCAGCACGGTGGTATTGCTGGAATGCCCGCAGATGATACAATTAGGCTGTTAACGATGAGCCTAGCAATTGATGAAGTGCGTGACGGCTTAAGTATTTATGCAGGACAGGCAAGGAACACATCTTTTTGCAATATTATGCTGGATACGGTGAAAGAACTGAAAGTTGCTGCTATCACACCGGAAGATTTTGAAAGCACAGTGCCGAATCTTACTGGAACATTAGAGCAAAAAGCAAGCGAAATTTCACTCATTTACACTACATATAGCGCAATGTTGGAGGAGGTTGCCACTGAGCAACTTGACTTTACTTTGAAGGCTGCTAAAATATCGAATGAGAAGAATTATTTCAAGGGAGCGATAGTGTTCATCGACGAATATAAGAGCTTTACAGCTGATGAAATCGAGCTTATCA
>JAAZLM010000225.1 GCA_012799315.1 Clostridiales bacterium
GAATTATTCAAATATTAAGCTAACTACCCCTGAAGACTTCCAAATTGGAAAGGCTCTCTCCGGTGATGTTAGAAATACTTCCGCCAATTCGCCTACAATGCGAATCGGCAATGGCTATGATGTGCATAGACTTGTCGATGGGCGGGAATTAATTCTCGGCGGTGTCAATATCCCATTTGAAAAGGGGTTGCTCGGTCATTCCGATGCCGATGTATTGTGCCATGCGATAACGGATTCACTGCTGGGTGCGGCGGCGCTCGGCGATATTGGTTCGCACTTCCCCGATAATGATGAAAAGTATCGGGGCGCAAATAGCATTGATCTTCTTGAAAAAATAGTCGACTTAATCGAGTATGAGGGCTATTCGATCATTAATATTGATGCGACTATTTGCGCACAATCGCCAAAACTTGCGCCGTATATTGAGCAGATGCGCCGCAACATCGCCGATGCTTGCGATATTGATATTGCCGATGTCAGCATTAAGGCGACAACGCAGGAGGGGCTAGGATTCGTCGGTAGGCATGAGGGAATCTCAACTAGTGCTGTTTGTTTGCTTGAATCGGTTTAAGATACTATATAAGAATATTTGTAGGAATGGTGAGTTAAATGAAATATGTTATTATTGGGAATAGCGGCGGAGCGATCGGTGCAGTTATAGGCATTCGTGAATATGATGAAGATGGTGAAATCCTCCTAATATCGGATGAGAACTATCATACCTATTCCCGCCCGTTAATCTCATACTGGCTTGAGGGTAAGATAACGGAAGAAAAGATGCATTATCGTGATCCTAACTTCTATGAAAGAATGAATGTCGATACGATCCTCGGTAGGAGGGTATCTTCAATTGATAAAGATGTAAAGGCTATCACATTGGACGATGGTAGCACTTACTCATATGATAAACTCCTCGTGGCGACGGGGTCAAGCCCATTCATACCACCGATTAAGGGCATCGATAATGTTGATAGGCGATTTACCTTTACAAAATTCGATGATGCAAAGGCGATCTCCGCCAATGTTAAAAGCGGCGAACGCATTCTCATTCTTGGAGCAGGCTTAATCGGGCTTAAAGCCGCTGAGGCTCTATATCCACGTGATGTAGATCTAACAGTCGTCGATTTATCAAATAAGATCCTATCAAGTATCCTAGATGAAAATGCCTCAAAAATTGTTGGCAACCATATAAAAAAGAAGGATTTAAGCCTTGTCCTCGACACAAGTGTAGACGAATTCGACGGTAATAAAGCAATTTTAAGTAATGGCGAAATTGTAGAATTCGATGTGCTAATCGTTTCTGTCGGTGTTCGTCCGAATATCTCCCTCGTTCAAGACATTGATGGTGAATGTCGCCGTGGCATTATCACGAATATTAGACAGCAAACATCTATCCCCGATATATATGCCGCCGGCGATTGCACGGAGAGTCATGATATATCAAGCGGAACGGATAAGATAATCGCCCTACTCCCAAATGCATTCATTCAAGGGGAGGTAGCTGGTAAAAACATGGCGGGCGGCGATGCTAAATATGAGAATGCAATCCCAATGAATGCGATCGGATTCTTCGGATTATTTACAATTACCGCAGGGATATATGACGGTGATGGCTGCATTAGTCAAATAAATGGTGAGGGCAATCAATATGAACGGCTATGCTTCAAAGATGGCAGGCTAAAGGGATTCATCCTTGTTGGCAATGTGGCGAATGCTACTTCATATACTGCTATTATAAAGGCAGGAATCAAAATTGCAGATGATGAAATTGAATTACTGCGCACTAATCCGAATTCACTGTTGAAAAAGCAAATTCGTTAATATGGCATAAGCATGAAGCACACAGCATATTTGCCGTGTGCTTCATTTAATGTGAAATTTACTACTTAATTGAGTTCTGGTAAGATTCGATCATTTTCTTAACCATTTGTCCACCGATCGATCCTGCTTCCTTAGCTGTAATGTCACCATTATAGCCTTGCTTTAGATTTACTCCAACTTCGTTAGCAGTTTCCATCTTGAAACGGTCAAGTGCTTCTCTTGCCTCAGGAACTACAAGTTTATTACTTCCTCTAGCCATTTTATTACACTCCTTATAA
>JAAZLM010000226.1 GCA_012799315.1 Clostridiales bacterium
CAACTTGTTTTTCTTCAAGGGTGTTCCATTCGCCGCAACCGCCGCATTGCCCAGTCCATTTTAAACTTTCATATCCGCACTCATTACAGATATAGATGCTTTTTTGTTTAGCCGCCATTTTCACATCCTCCTTTATGGATTATGTAGCAGGACTCGCCTGTTCGCTGTTTAGGAATTCTAACATACCGCAATAGACGGCAAATGCAACATCTTTTTGATAGTCTTCATCAGCAAGCATCGCAGCTTCAGCCGCATTGGATAGGAAGCCGCATTCAACCATAACCGATGGCACAGTAGAATTCTCAAGTAGGAAAAGTCTATTTTCACTCGGCTTAATCTGCCTTTTATTATCCGGTTGTAGGAATTCAACAAATTTATCTTGTATTATCTGAGCTAACTCGGCATTCCTCTCATTACTATCGCTGTAAAACATTTGAGCGCCTCTTGAGTTAGAACTTGTATATTGATTTTGGTGAATTGATACAAAGACCAGCGGATTGTTATTATTAATTATCTTCAATCTATTATTCATATCCGATTTCTTCTTTGAAACAATTCTTCCTGCACTTTCATCATGTATTGATATATCGCTGTCACGTGTTAGCACTACCTTAAATCCGCTCGCCTCAAGCATATCCTTTAGCATCAGAGTTATTGATAGATTAATATCTTTCTCTAGTATGCCATTAACACCGACACATCCTGAATCCATGCCACCGTGCCCCGCATCGACGACTACGACTTTTTCCAGTCCTGCCCGTGCCGACGTTGCGACCGCATTATCAATATGATGTGCCGATAGCACAAGGAATCCAAAGCTTAATAAAAGTATTATCGCAACTAGAATTGACTGCTTATTACAGGTCATAGGCAAACTCCCTCTCATTGAATTATCCCCTGTAATATGCTTATGTTATGCTGGATTTTAATATGCTATTATTGATCCTCATACATTATTTTTTCAAGATTAACCTTATCTTTATATGATATCTTAAAGCTTAAATGCGTCGTGATCGGGATCGTCAGTGGCAGAATTGCAAAGATTATCACACTATACCATGCCATTTTAGCGACATCGGCATCAGGCGCAATGAGTGCTATCAGTGGTAGGAACTGAGCATTTAGGACTTTATATATGGGCATGACATTGCCAATATAGCCTAATTTCGACACGATCAGTATTGCTAACATAATATAGAATGGTATAGTCATCAATATCCCGATGACAAGCCACCTATATCCCACTTCTTTTTCTTCTCTTTTGTATTTCATTATCTGGATTTCAGCCTTTGCATCTTTCCATGCTAGATTAGCGAATAATCCTAGTAAAATTACACTGCAGAAAATTTGCAATATAATATAAATTACGGGATGCGATGCAAATACGAATGCCGGCATTATCATAATGCACAGGACAAGGCTGAAAAATAAGTTTAAATATCCTCTAATTAATTGATTGTAAAAAGGTTTTCTCCCCACCGATATGCCTCCTATACTACTGGTAAAATTATTCGCCGCATATTTCCCCCAAAGTAGCGAAAACTATCACTATATGTTCGAAAGGTGGGAAATTAATGGCTAAATCAAGTAATGATAAAAATTCTAAAAAAACTAAAAAAGTTAAGGTAGTTCTAGAGGGGAATAATACTGTAAAGGTGAATACTAAACCGATTACTCCGCTATATTCTACTAATCCGATAACGCAGAGCAAGACACTGCCCGATGGTAATGTTGAGAACATCTCTGAAGACAATGCAGATCTTGCTCGCCGTCGTGTGGATAATATTAGACTTTAAAGCTTCTTTAATTTGGCGAAATTCGCCATGATTTTTTTGTTGCTACCGCTGTCGAACGCTACCTCAACCATGGTATCATTCCCCATTGCGGTAGCCTTTATTATCTTTCCTTCACCAAAAATATTATGCCTGATTCTCTCGCCCTCTACATATTGTTTTACGGGTGTCTTTTCTTCATTTCTTGGCTCACGTCTAATTTGCTCCCGTTGCAAATAGCCCATTTCACTCGCCGGCTCGGGCTTTGGCTTCTTAACCCTAGCACGAATCGCCTCATCACGGTAATTTATTAGATCGCTTGGGATCTCACGTAGGAATCTTGATTGTGTATTCCTGCATATCTTACCGAATTGCCAACGCTCCGACGCTGTCGTGATATATGCTTTTTTCTTAGCCCTTGTAATAGCAACATATGCAAGACGTCGTTCTTCTTCAATCTCATCATCACCATCGTTAATGGAGCGATAGCTTGGGAATATATTTTCCTCCATGCCAACGATGAATACATTCGGGAATTCAAGTCCTTTAGCCGAATGTATCGTCATAAGAACAACATAGTCACTTGCATCTTCAAGATCATCCTGATCAGTGTATAGGGATACTTCTTCAA
>JAAZLM010000227.1 GCA_012799315.1 Clostridiales bacterium
CATCTTTACTGGCTATGATATTGCTTGCTATCTCGGACAAAATTAATTCGCAATCACCTTTAGTTAATGTAGTAGGAACCTCACTCACTTTAATCTTGCCATTGGAACTAATGCTAAATCCAAATCCCATTTGACGAACGATCTCTTCATTATCGACTATGGCGTCAAATTCATCCTTTGTCAATGTTATTTCAATCGGTGATAATAATATCTGCCCATTGCCAATTTGCTTATCTTTCTTTATTCTTTCATAAAGCAATCTCTCGTGAGCTGCATGCTTATCTACGACAATAACATCTTCTTCTACCTGTGCAATAACATAGGTTTTAAAGAGTTCACCAATAATATTAACCTCAATATTATCAATCGTTCCTTCAATTGTCAGATTCTCTTCCTCTTCTATTATGCCCTCTTTTTTTCTAAATGACTCATTATTGATATATTTAAATTCTTTAGGTATATCACGCTCGGGGGCTACATTCTCCTGCGGCTTCTTAGAAGTTTTATATTCCGTCACTTGAGAATATAACATCGATGGTGTTTGCAGATTCGTTTTAACGTCGGATGCAACTATACTAGAATAGCTCGCCTGAGGTCTTTTAGCTTCAGTAGCTTGGAATTCATCATCAGCCTTCACGAACTTAGATGCTTCTACACGTCTTACCGTGTCATTCTTAATCAGTGCACTCTTTATTCCAAAGAAAATGCAGTCGAATATATGTTTATCTGTAACGAATCTTACCTCCGTCTTAGCGGGATGTACATTTATATCAATAAGGCTCGGGTTGATCTCAATATTTAGCACGCAAGCCGGGAATCTATTCACCATAATTGTATCTTTATATGCCGCCTCAATCGCCGATGTCATTACAGGCGCCTTTACGAATCTACCGTTAACAAAGAAATTTTGCATTGACCTATTAGCACGACTTTGTAAAGGTGTACAGGTATATCCTTCAATCTTTATATTTTCATATTCATAAGTAACTGGTATTAATGTCGATGCAAAAGAGTTGCCAAATACAGAATAAATCGCTGATAAAAGATCGCCATTACCGGTTGTTGTGAGTGTTTGCTTACCGTCACGTATCATTCTAAACGATACCTCGGGGTGTGATAGGGCAATTTTATCTACAAGTGCGGCAACATAATTTGATTCGGTAGTCGTTTTCTTTAAAAACTTCAATCTAGCCGGTGTGTTGTAAAATAAATCCCGTATAACAATTGTAGTTCCATCGGGGCAGCCTGCATTCTCAAGTTCAATCCCTTCGGCGCCTTCAATAACATATCTAGCACCGAATTGCTCGTCCTTTCTCTTGGAAGTAATCTCGACCCTAGCAACAGCCGATACTGATGCCAATGCCTCCCCCCTGAATCCTAATGTTGATATATTATGTAAATCGTCCTGCGCCGATATCTTGCTTGTTGCATGCCGTAAAAAAGCGGTCGGCAAATCATCTCTAGCGATGCCATTCCCATTATCGGTAACACGCATATAGCTGATTCCGCCATTTCTAATTTCTATCGTTATAGAGGTTGATCCCGCATCAATAGAATTCTCAATAAGTTCCTTTATCACGGACGATGGACGTTCTATTACTTCGCCAGCAGCGATTAATTCTGAAACAGCCTTATCCAATACTTGAATTTTAGCCAAACAACTCCCCTTCTTTCCTATGATAAAGACGCTATCTCATGTAAGAGATTTTTCGCCTCATCTTCCGTCAACTCATTAATATTCAGTCCCTTTAATGAGTTCATCATTTTACTTTGTTGCAACGCTTTAAAGTCGATTTGTGTTTCGTCATCCATTGCTTTTTGAATAGCATCCTGAGTTTTAGATTTGCTTATTCTCTCCATATCTACAAGGAGTTCTTTAGCACGATTTATTACCGAATTCGGGATTCCTGCAAGTTTCGATACTTCGATCCCGTAGCTATCATCGACACCTCCGGGAACAATCTTCCTTAAGAATCTTATATTATCATCATCGCCCTTTTTACTAACGGCAACGCTAAAATTCTTTACTCCTTTTATTTGATGCTCAAGTGAAATTAGTTCATGGTAGTGCGTTGCAAATAGAGTTTTGCAACCAAGCCTGCGTGAGGTGGCTATATATTCGGCAACTGCATGCGCAATACTAATACCATCAAAAGTTGATGTACCTCTTCCAATTTCATCTAGAATTACAAGGCTCCTCTTTGTTGCATATTTGAGAATATCGGCAACTTCACTCATCTCGACCATGAAGGTGGATTGCCCAGCTGTTAAGTCATCCGATGCTCCAATGCGGGTGAATATCCTGTCGACAATTCCTATTCGTGCAGATTCCGCCGGAACAAAGCAACCAAGCTGCGCCATCAACACAATTAGGGCAACTTGACGCATATATGTCGACTTCCC
>JAAZLM010000228.1 GCA_012799315.1 Clostridiales bacterium
GCGCGTATTATGATAAAATTAGCCCGTGCACGGATTGCAGGTATTGCTGGACAAATCCCGGTTGTTCAATTGACGACGATATGCTAGATATTTATGATATAACTGATGGGGCGGACAATATCGTGCTAGCGTCACCGCTCTATTTTGCTGAATTGACCGGATCACTCTTGGGGCTTGTTAGCAGGTATCAAACCTATTATGCACGGGATTTTATCCGTCAGGAGCGGACAATCCCAAAGAAGAAGAATGGAATTCTGATTCTTACGGGTGGTGGCAGCGGCGGAGAAGATCATGCCGAAAAAACCGCAAAGATGATATTCAAGACTATCGATACCGATTATGTCGGTAAGATCTTTTCACTCAATACCGATACTCTACCATCGATCAAAGATGAGGCTGCGATGAAAAGCACGGTCGAAATTGCAGAAATGCTAAATAGATTATATACTGAATAAAGGGAAGGCACTCCGCATTATGGCGGGGTGCCTTCTATTTAGGGAGGGAATTTCATAGACGAAGATCGAAACTTTTAACATTAGCAGGAATTATATTAATTTATCCAGTAGTAATTCTAGGCGTTCCTTTTCCATACTGCCGACCGTGTTAAACCTCACTAGAGGTAAACCGCATTTCACGAAAATAGAATTCTTTATCTTATCCCTTTCGCTTTGACGAGTGCCTTCTTTATGATATGAATATCCGTCAACTTCAAGAGCTAGAACAGGTGACTTGTCCATCTTATTATAAATTAAGAAATCTAGGTGAGTTAGAGGATTCGTAACATACATAACTTCTTTTTCTGTCAGTATATCGAGGTTGCGAACAATGGAGTTTAATGGCTGATGTATGACTACATCTAATTTAGAATACTCATCTTTTGATAGCACATCTTGTATAATTGTGTTCATTAGATTTTCAGAGTCGTAAATAGATATTCGCTTATGCCTAGATAGATAGGACTTTCTGCTTTTTTCATAGGTTTGATATAACATATCGAATACTGAGAACACATCACTCTTCTTAACTTCAAAGTTATTATATTGAATATACTTAACTAAATCGCCCATATTTGTATTCATGTTTTTCTCTTCGTCCGAAATAACAAGCCTTAATCTCTTCTTCGCCCGTGATACAGCAACATTAATTAAATGCGGATCGTCGGTGAATTCTGTGATTTGATTGTCTACTGTGGATATTATTATATCGTCTTTCTCCCGTCCTTGGAATTTGTGAACGGTAGATATTTCGATCCCATCTTCTAATTGCATATGCATAGCGGATATTTGTTTGTTGTACGGTGCAATTATTCCTATATCATTTGATCTAAGGTTGGGCAGAATCTCTTTTTTCACAACATCAATCTGACGTTGATTGTAATTGCCCCGCCCATGATTCCCCGGTGAAGTGATATATGCTTTTAGCACATCTTCTTCGCCCCTATCCTCGGTCATTATGATAAGCTGGTTATTATAGAACTTCTTATTGCAATATTCAATAATTTTAGGATGGCATCTATAATGCTCACGCAGGAGTGTTCTCGGCGCTTGGTGGAAAATTGCGCATACCGATGAGAGCAAGCTATTTTTTTCATATCTGTATTCTTCGGGAATATTTGCATTATCAGATATAGCTGTAATTTGTTTTTCGACACTTCCGATTACATTAGGTAGTTGCTTTAAGTCGCCAACGACAACCAAATTCTTAGCGCAAGACATTGCCAATATCCCCGTTGCTAAGTCGACCTGAGATGATTCATCAACTATAACATAATCATATACAACATCTTTGAGGCAACTCCTTATAGAATGCGTTGAACTAAGCACCACGGGATATTCAAATAAGAATTCCCGTGTTAATTTAGTCAATGCTCGTGTATTGAAGATTTTTCGCTTATTCTGCATTCTGTATTTTTGGGCAAGTTTTGAACGCAGTAGCTTAGCCGATTTATTTGTAAGCTCTTTTACCTTTTCATTGAAGTTGTATTTCTTGAGCATCGCCTCTAATGTTTTTATCTCTGCTTCTATTTCCCCTATTTTTAGCTTATAAATCTCCTTTTTAATATATGCGATTATATCTTCATAGGGTCTATCATATATTCTGCAATCCCTCACTACCCCGAATAGATAATTTACTATCTTAAACCAAATTCCAATTTTCTTATTGCTGTCGTGTAATATTTGCAATTTAGACCAAAGCGTAAATGCGTCATCCGATGTTTTAAAAGTCAGTCCATCTAATATAGGATCGGGCTTATAAAAAGAATCAAAATACTCATCAAAATATCTTTGCTCTGTTTTAAACGATGTTAGATCTTGACGCAGCTTAGCAAGGCGGTTTTGCATTTCAAATATCTTAACTAAGCTAACTCGATCACTATTGATGCTGTTGGCAAGTTCTTCTTGCTCCCTAGCAGTGAGGATGTCCATAGCAAAATTAGGATAAGGTTGTTGCTTGTTGATAATAAAATTCTCCCTATTGGCGGCATTACCAAGCTGAGCGGCTATATAGCCAAGCCCATGCGATTTCAATTTTTCAAACACATTATCGGTGGCAGAATTATTATTCGATACTACCGCTACTGTCTTATTTCTTATAAGCGCATTGGCAATTATATTCAAGATTGTTTGAGTTTTCCCCGTTCCGGGCGGACCCTCAATTATGCTAACTTGATTTGCCATAGCATCGTTCACTGCCTTTAACTGGCTTATGTTGCTACCGAATGGATAGATCACAACTTCATTAGGAGCCATCGCCCTACTTATGGCTTGATGTTTGTTAAGGTAATTTGCTAGTACCGAATATCTATCGACGAACTGCATCCTATCAAAACTGTTTTTCAAGATGTTCCCGCCATATTTATGTTCTAATCCTGTTAAATTTGCAACTTGCTTATAATAGTCCAAGAGGCTAGTGGTGTTCCTGTCTTTAATCGCATTTTCCTGTATAACTAGATCCGCCATATTATAGCTTCTATACCTACCGTCAGAAGTAAAAATTCGCAGATATGTATTATTCCCGTCTACAAACTTTAATGCAGTTTCAACACCGTGGATCGCCTCACCACTACTTGTAAAAAATTTATATCTGTGATTATCGAGCACCACCGGATTTGTAAGCCATTTCACATTATTGTAGTAGTAATAATAGGGCGCATCTTTCCCCCTGAAATAGACGGCTTGTTTCTTCATCGCCCTATCATAATGGCACCTAACAATATCGTCATTCGGCTCACCATGTAGTAGAATTAGCTTGTTATAACGATTTGCTTTATCTGTAACTTTTTGCACTTTTTAACCTCAGCTCCTTATCCAATACAACCACTAATTCCATCATATTGTGCCTATTTGCTATACCTGCCCATCATATCTCATGTTCATGCTAGAAAAAAGTGATCACGTGAAATATTATCCTATATTACATTGTACGACTTTGCTTGAATTATATCAAGAGTGTATAATCACTCGGAGGTAACAAAATGCAAATAAAATATACTCCTCTACTAATCTTCTGCCATTAAAGATCTTGAGCGCTCGCTAGTAAGTGTTGATTAAAGCTATCAGATATTGTATAATTATTGTAGATTGGTAGCAAATGAAAAGTGGGGGGTGGAATCGTGACATTACAACAACTAAAATATATTATAAAAATTGTAGAATACGGCTCAATTACTGAAGCGGCAAAGCAGCTCTATATCACGCAGCCCAGCTTGTCGACCGCTGTAAAAAGCCTTGAAGAAGAGCTAGGCATTGAGATTTTCTACCGCACTGCCAAAGGGATTACTCTATCCGTCGATGGAACGGAATTCCTATCATATGCACGGCAAATTATCGAACAAACGGAGCTGATGGAACAACGTTACATGGGCAAGAAGCCGTCAAAGCAACTTTGCTCCATTTCTACCCAACACTATGCTTTTGCCGTCAATGCTTTTGTGGAGATGATCCTAGACTTAGATGTCGATGAATATAAATTTACCCTGCGTGAAGGCAGAACGCACGAAATTATAGAAGACGTAAAAAACTTGCGCAGTGAGATAGGGATTTTATATTTTAGTGATTTCAATGAAAAAGTCCTCAAGAATCTGCTGAAAGAAAATCATTTAGAGTTTAACTTTCTCTTTGAGGCGATGCCCCATGTGTTTGTCAGCTCGAAGCATCCACTATCCAAACACAAGTCGGTAACTCTAGATGATCTCGATATCTATCCTTTTTTAGCTTTTGAACAGGGAGTGTATAATTCCTTTTATTTCTCTGAGGAGATTCTTAGCACAGTGCCGAGGAAGAAAACTATCAATGTTAGTGACCGTGCTACACTCTTTAACTTGTTAATCGGGTTGAATGGATATACTATCTGCTCGGGTATTCTATCCAGTGATCTAAATGGTGATAATATTGTATCGGTGCCGCTAATAACCGATGAGCGAATGCGCATTGGCTGGATTGCAAACGAAAAATCACATCTTAGCCAATTAGCATTAGAATACATCGCAAAGCTTAAAAAGACGATTCGCCGATATGGGTATGATATTGAATAACACCTCTGCTATTTTAAAAGCAGAGGTGTTATTCTTTATGCAATTAGAAGAGAATGCACAGCTTCATAGATTCTATGTGCGATATAGGCATTATTCATCGTGTAAAGATGGATACCGTCGATACCTTGCGCAATTAAGTCGACTATCTGATCAACTGCGTATGCGATGCCCGCATCCCTCATTGCATCGGGATTGTTTTCATACCGTTCCATAATTGATAGGAACTTTTTCGGTAGGTCGACACCGCAAAGTGTAACCATGCGTTCAATTTGCTTCTTATTCACGACGGGCATAATGCCCGCTTGGATTGGTACATCTATTCCTGCAATGGCGGCCCGCTCACGGAAAGAGTAGAAATAGTTATTATCGAAGAATAGTTGGGTTATTAGATGGCTCGCCCCTGCGTCAACTTTCTTTTTTAAGTTGTGAATATCTTCTACAATTGTCGGGCATTCGATATGCCCTTCAGGATAGCAGGCGGCGATTATATTAAAATCGCCGTTCTCCTTTATGAAGGAAATTAAATCGCTCGCATACTTGAAGTCACTCTTAGGTGTAAAATCGGGATTGATATCACCACGGAGGGCAAGTATATTTTCAATTCCTGCACCGCTAAAATCATCTAGCATTTTAAGAACTTCACTTTTATCAAGGTTGATCGACGGCAGATGCGCAACACTCTCAATTTTATATTTATTTTTGATTGTTGATGCTATCTTAAATGTTTCCGTATTGCTCTCACTCCCGCCTGCGCCGTATGTAACACTGATAAAGTCGGGGTTTAGATTCTTTAATTTATCGACTGTATCGTAAATTGTGTTAACTGAGCTTGTTCGTCTGGGCGGAAATATCTCGAATGAAAGCACTTTTTTAGTTTTAAATAATTCCGATGTCTTCATACTTATAAACTCTCTCTAACATCTTTTGCAGCCGCAACAAGGTTCTTGAGGCTGGGTATTGTTTCTTCGTTTCCTCTAGTTTTAAGACCGCAGTCCGGATTAACCCAAAGCTTTTCTTTCGGTATGTTTTCTAGCATTTTAATTAGCGCATCCTTAATCTCCGTTACACTTGGTATTCTTGGTGAATGGATGTCGTATACGCCGGGGCCGACTTGCGTTTTAAATCCGCTCTCTCTCAATGTCTTAACAATGCTTAAATCCGATCGTGCTGCCTCAAATGTTATAACATCAGCATCCATATTGTCGATATCTTTTATAATGTCGGCGAATTCGCTATAACACATATGTGTGTGTATTTGCGTTTTAGCATTGACGCCACTGTGGACAAGTCTGAATGCAGGTATCGCCCAATCAAGGTATTCGCTATGCCAATCACTTTTTCTAAGAGGTAGCTTTTCACGAAGTGCTGCCTCATCAATTTGAATGATCTTTATACCATTTGCCTCTAGGTCAAGCACTTCACACCTAATTGCAAGTGCAATTTGCAGTGCGCTCTCTTTTAGTGAAATATCTTCACGTGGGAACGACCAATTCAAAATCGTGACCGGCCCAGTGAGCATTCCTTTGACAAATTTCGATGTAGTGGATTGCGCATATGCTGAATGTTCTACCGTCATTGGCTTAGTGCGGGACACATCACCCCAAACAATAGGCGGCTTGACACATCTTGTACCATAGGACTGCACCCATGCTTTTTCTGTAAATAGATAGCCGTCAAGATTTTCGCCAAAATATTCAACCATGTCATTACGTTCAAATTCGCCGTGAACAAGCACATCAAGCCCGATCTCCTCCTGCAGTGCTATGCACTCGGCGATCTTCTTCTTATTAAATGCAGTGTATTGATCGAATGTGATATTGCCCTTCTTATAATCAGAGCGATTCGCCTTAACATCCGCTGTTTGTGGGAATGATCCTATTGTTGTTGTTGGGAGTAATGGTAAATTGAATTCAGCCTTTTGGATTTTCTCCCTTTCTTCAAAGCTAGGATGTCTAACAAAATCATCTTGTTTTAGTGCCAAAACTGCATCTTGCACATCCTTATTTTCGCAATCCCTCGCCTTACTAAATAGATCGGCATTTTCCTTATATTCGGGGGAGGATTTAGGATCGCTCTGTGATAATATAGATTTTAGCTCCGTTAGTTCTGTCAGCTTCTCCTGAGCAAATGCAAGATGCATTTTATGCTTGTCGGAAAGATTGTTTTCATTCTTTAATGAATATGGAACATGGAGAAGTGAGCAAGATGTGTTTAGCACAATATCTTGGCAGAATTCGCTCAATTCAATTAGTAAATCGATAGTTTTAGAATAATTATTCCTCCAGATATTCTTACCGTTAACGACTCCAGCAAAAAGAGTTTTCTCCGTCGGGAATCCACTCACTTTAATTAGATTCAATGTCTTCTTACCCTCGACAAAATCAAGACCTACTCCATCGAATGGCAGATTCATTACATCGTTATAGCAGTCCCGTATATCTCCAAAATAAGTTTGAAGTAGCACTTTCGTGCTGCCTTTATCGGCTAGGATTCCGTTATACAGATCGCTCAATAGTTGTACGTCATCGCTCGATAGATCCATTACAAGCGCCGGCTCGTCAAACTGAATCCACTCAGCGCCCATATCGGCGAATCGGCTCAAGATATCTTGATACGCACGAACGACGTCAGCCACGACATCGGCGATGGTTTTTTCACCCGTGAATCTTGCCAACTTTAAGAAGGTAAATGCGCCAATTATGGCGGGCTTTGTCTTTATGCCGATCTCCTGCGCTTGCCTGAATTCGTCAAAAGGCTTTTGCCCCGAGAGTGAAATTTCTGCATCGTCGTCAATTTCGGGCACCATGTAATGGTAGTTCGTGTTAAACCACTTCTTCATTGCAAGTGCTTTTACATCGCCCTTTTCACCTTGGTATCCTCTTGCCATAGCAAAATACTTATCAAGACTGTCAAGACCTAGCTCTTTATAGCGATTTGGAACAGCGTTTAATAGAACGGCAGTATCGAGCATATTATCATAGAATGAAAAGTCATTTGACGATATGTAATCAATGCCATTTTCCTTTTGAATTTGCCAATGTGTCCGCTTTAGATTGAGGGACAAATCTTGCAATTCCTCTTGTGAGATAGCATTCTTAAAATACTTCTCTGTTGCGAATTTTAATTCTCTTAGGCCGCCTACACGTGGATAGCCTATAACTGAAGTTTTCATGTTGATCTTACCTTTCAATATAGTTTAAAGTAAGTATAGCACGAAAGCCACGCCATAGGGTAATACTTGTTTTTAATTAACTCCCATAGCTTATAGCTATGGGAGTTAATTCGTTATAATAAGCAGTGTTCCAATTATCTTAAGCCTATATTTTCATCGGTACAATGTCTAGCGAAAAGCGGTAAAGCTTATTCATCACTGTTTATATTGGCATCGATGCGATCACTCGCATTGCCATTTGCGGATTTGGTGAAGATATGTTGCCTTATCCTATCTAAAGCATCGTTATAACGGGTCGAACGCAGCTTAGGGAATGCTTTAATCAGGCGACGTTCCTGTGAATTAATCCTTTTGTGACGTCCAACATATAGCTCGGTAATTCGCATATATATTTCGTTACTATGTATCTTTTCTGAAATTGCCTTGCGCTGCCCATTCGCAAGAGATAGGGCATTATTAAGCCTTTCGTTAAGTTCATGTAGCTTTGCGTTGAAATCTGAAAAGCTAGTTAAAGTATATACGGTGTCCGTTAGTAGTAATGCGAATAGGCTGAGTGAAATTATCGATATTGCAAGATCCGGTAATTTCAACGTGAGCATTGCCATAACTGGATGCAATAGCTTGACCGTCACAACACTCAATGCGCCGAATGCTACGGCGCCTAATAGGCAGACACGCCCGTTGATATTTAGGAATTTATCTGAATAATCCCACCATTTAGCATGGAATAGCTTCTCCATCGCCCAAGATGTAATATACTCTAGGGTGCAGGTTAATATTGCTCCAATAAAGAATAACAGGACTGGATTCGCTATTCCGCTCAATGAAACGATCACAATAATAGCACCCGTACCGTAAATTGGACAATACGGCCCATTTAAAAATCCCCTGTTAATAAACCTTTTGGCGGGTATGGAGCAGATTACAACCTCCCACACCCACCCTATAACAGCATATAGTGTAAACCATATGAAATGCGTTTTTAGCCAGAACATATTGCTCCCCCTAAATCATGATCAGTTTAAATTACATACTGAATTCGACCACTATACCATCGGGATCGGTAACGGTGAAATGCCTCGGCTTTGGTTCTCTTGCGATTATTTCAGATGTGTCATAGCCCGACTTTATCGCCTTTTCCCTCAATGCGTCAAGATCCCCTTCTACTGCGAAGCTCATAACCATTCCTTTTGCGGTAACTTTCTCCACTCCCTCAAATTCGATCAGCTCTATCATTGTTTCGCCCTCTTTATTAGCTAGAAAAACAATTTCACCCGCATCGACGTTTATGCGATTAATCATCTTTAATCCAGCTAGATCTTGATAAAAATCGACAGAACTATCAATATCCCGTACCATGAAAGTAATATAATTCAATCTCATAATTAACACTCCTTTAAATTCTATAATGTAATCATCTTATAATTTAGAATTATACCATAAATTGATGCGGATCTCTACTATTCTTTACAATAATTTATGCAATTTACCGCACAAAAATAAGGCAAACTATAAAGAGTGCCTTATTAATATCCTAAAATTTTCCCTTTGCAGTCGGTTAATCCCCTTTTTTTAGTCACCCAATGCGTTTAACACGAATACAACTCACCATCATTAAAGATAGAATTACAATGAGAATTAAATATATTGTTGTGTAAATTACCGTGCTATCGGTCGATATATAGCTATTGATGATTGTAACCGTCGTCAAAATAAATCCCGCTACTGTTATCGGCAGCCCGATAATATAATGACTGTAATCCTGCAGATTATATCTTGCTAGGCGGAATACTCCGGCTATTGGGTAGAGGGCTAAAATGAGCATGAGATACCATGGCAAATGCGTATTCTGTGCTATGAAAATTGCAATTGGAGCAATCCCAAAGGTGGCAAAATCAGCGAACGAATCCAGTTGTTTGCCCATCTCACTAGAGGCATTAAGAAATCTTGCTAAACACCCATCAAGAAAGTCAAAAACGACGGCGATATAGATCAAATAACATGATGTCTTTATGCTAATTATTGTATTGCTATGTTTCATTGAGCAAACGACAACGATACCGATCACCATATTGCAAAACGTGAGTATATTGGGTAGATGTTTTAATCTAGTGGCTTTCATCCTTTTTCCCTCCAATTTTCCAAATGCCGACATATAGAAGACTGATAATAATAACAAACCAAAAGGTAATGAATCTGAATAATAACGTTATTGCCAGTGCTTCATTATGATCAATTTGCATTGCAACTAATAAGCTTGTCATTGTTGCCTCAAAGCTGCCAATTCCACCAGGAAGTAAGGGTATCATTCCCACCATATATGATATGAAGGTAACTTCAGTTAAATAAACTGGATCAAAATTAGTAGTAAATAACTGAGTTAGTAGAATCATTTTTAACGGGAATAACATCCAGATACTGAGCGATAAGAGAAATTGCTTATAAATCTCACCTTTAATACTTTTTAACATCTTAATGCTTGATAGCAGCGTTAGAGCGTATCCCTGCAAGGCGACCGTCCATTTTCTTTTAGGCACTATCATTGATACTCTTTTCTCGAAAGAGGCAGTAAAAGCAAATACTGCTATTAAAATTCCAATTAAAACGATGATGAAGAGATAGATAATTACCTTTAAAATCGCACCATTGAATAAATCTATTCTATTAGATATATGCGCAAATGCGAATAAATTTACTAGGAAAAAACTAAAAAGGCTAACCATCTTTTGTATCGTCACTAACGTGGCAGCATCTCTAGTTGAATAATTTAAGTCATTTTTTAATAGAATGCCACGGGTTACTTCACCGCCGATTTTCACTCCCGGTGTGATGCTTTCTATAATCATGCCCCTTGCATTAACATATAGTATTTTAAAGAAGCTATGTTCACCACCCATGACTTTGCCGATTCTACACCACTGGTAATTCACTAATAATTGACTGAAGATTTGTATAAGTAACAATCCTGCGAATGCTAGTAGAGGTACCTTTTTAATATTAATGATGAAACTTGCAAAATCGAATTGCCAGAACATCACTATTAGAAGAACCGATAGCACAAATATGCCGATTTTCTTCATTAGTATATCTCCTTAAGTTACAACGAACATTGCTGTGCTATCGACATTCCTCCAGCTATGATATGCTTTTTTAGAAATATCTTCAAACATTTCACGGTCATTAATTGAGTAGAGGTTCGTCAACGTCTTTTTCGGTAGCCGCACTAATATTTTCGCACCGAGGGAGCATCCCTCTTTCAAATGTGTGAAAACTTGCTCCATTGGATTTATCTGCACCGCCATATGTATAACACTATAATCCTCCGGCGAAATATCGCTACCATCGCTGTATAGAATCGTGATGTCGTCTGCGTACCCCATTTTCTCAATCAAGGCTTTTGAAGTCCTAACACAAGAATAATCGTTATCGATAATTGTTACATGAGCACCAGCGTACTCATGTAACAATATCCCGCTAAAAGGGCATGGCCCTCCCCCAATGCATAGGACATTGTCGGAAGAATTTATATTAGCTAGTGACACCTCTTCTTTTACAAGCTTTTTGTAATATAGTGATATAATGCGATAGAACGCTGAATTCTTCGCTGCTAATTGTTCTATTAGCTTAGTTGTCCTAGGTATAAATTTTGACATTGCCCCACTCCTCGAAAAATTACATAAATAAGTGTGCGACTTGATTAATAAGTCCTGCAACCAATAATGCACTTGCAAACGTTGAAACTGCAATCGTGACTGCAACTTTTGCATTGAATTCTTTTGCTAAGATGCCGAATACGGATAGACACGGCAAGTATAATAATGCGACAGTACCGCCAACGAATGCTTGCAATGCAGTTAGTCCCTCTATCGCTAATAGAGGAGCTACCGCCATCTCACGACGAACTACCCCTAGAATTAATGCAATTACTGCTTCTCTAGGTAGTCCAAGCCAACCGCTCACGATCGGCTCAAGATATATAGCAATTTGATTTAGCATTCCTGTTTCTTTTAGTAATGCTGCGATTACGATCGATAGTAGCATCGGCCCTTCCGCCTCGACTAAGAAGTGTTTCATCCTGATCATAAGCTTTTGCCTATAAGCTCTACCGTTTGGAATAAGTAGATTCGGTATTTCGATGACCATCGGGTCGACCTTTCCTTTTAAGGCCCGTCCTAAAATAGAAGATACGATGAACATAATAAGTAAC
>JAAZLM010000022.1 GCA_012799315.1 Clostridiales bacterium
AATCAAACAAGCTAAGTTGCGACATTTCCCTGTTCCCCATTATCTTAGTTAAAATGAACAGTACTATTATCGATGCAATCGAAGTTAAAAGTATATTCAGTATTACCATGTAATTCTCCTTTAACAAGTCATATCATTAGCTTTAACACTACTAGCTAAAATATTACTACACATGTAAAACTAATTGCATTATTGACTTATTCAATATTACTGTGGTAAAATTACATTGATATGAACTGATTTTGCAATTTACTAATAATGAGGAGGGCATAATGGAGAAGATAATCGAAGTAAAGAATCTTAAGAAATCTTATGGCGATGTCGATGCTGTAAAAGGCATAAGCTTCTATGTCGAAAAGGGAAAGCTCTTTGCATTTGTCGGGCCGAACGGCGCCGGGAAGTCAACTACTATTGATATGATATGCACATTGCTAAAGCCCGATGAGGGTGAAGTCATAATCAATGGCAATCATCTAGGTAGGCACGACAGCCAAATTCGCTCCGATATTGGCGTTGTGTTTCAAGATGGGCTACTGGATCCACTCCTAAGCATTAAAGAAAATTTGATCACACGGGGGAGTTTTTATAAGCTAAGTAAAAATGAGATGAACAATGCAATTAAAGCAGCGGCCGATGCCACTGGTATTTGGGATTTCATCAATAGACCGTATGGCAAATTATCCGGCGGGCAAAGAAGACGTGCCGATATCGCACGGGCGCTTATCAATACGCCTAAAGTGCTATTCCTTGATGAACCTACAACAGGGCTCGATCCTCAAACTAGGAAAAATATATGGGATACTATTCAGGAAATGCAAAAGCAGAGTGGCATGACTGTTTTCCTCACGACGCATTATATGGAGGAGGCGGCAAAGGCGGATTACCTAATCGTTATAGATAATGGCGAAATCTCCGCTAAGGGGACTCCCTCACAATTAAGAGAACTGCATTCTAACGATGCATTAAAAATTACCCCGCTAGATACTGAGCATTTATGTAAATATCTCGATGATGCAAACATTCCGTATGAGGTGGAGGCTGGCATTGTAGTAATCAAGCTTAAAAGTACGCTTGACTCATTATCAATTCTTCCCATGATAAAAGATAAAATCTCCGGCTTTGAGGTAATTAGAGGGACAATGGACGATACTTTTATCGGAATAACTGGGAAGGAGATTAGAGAATGATAAGTTTAATTAAAAGGAATTTGCTAATATTCTTCAGGGATCGATCGGCTGTTTTCTTCTCTCTTTTAAGTGTTTTTATAATAATTGGGCTATATGCGTTATTCCTTGGTGATATAATGGTAGATAGCGTTAAAGAGGTATCCAACCCCGAATTCCTAATCGATAGCTGGATTGTATCGGGATTGCTTGCAGTAACATCTATTACTGCGACAATGGGGGCATTCGGCATAATGATTGAGGACAGAACACGCAAGATACATAAAGACTTCTTTTCTTCTCCCGTATCTAGGGGCAAAATTGCCGGCAGCTATATCTTAAGCGCATATATTACAGGTGTTATTATGACGGCTTTGGCTCTTATTTTAGGTGAGATCTATATTGTTTCCCGTGGTGGGGATCTACTCCCGCCACATTCTTTGATTAAGGTATTTTGCCTGATACTACTCACGACCCTAGCTAGTAGCTCAATGGTGTTCTTCCTTGTATCAATGTTCAAAAGTCAGAATGCGTTCACTACTGCAAGTACCGTCATCGGCACATTAATCGGCTTTTTAACTGGAATTTACATCCCTATTGGCAACCTCCACGCTGGGATGCAACATATTATACGATTCTTCCCGCTATCGCATTCAGGATTGTTATTCCGTCAGACATTGATGGAAATACCTTTAGCACAGTCCTTCAGTGGGGAGGCATTAGCAGAGTACCAATCAAAATTCGAAGAAGTATTCGGTGTTGTATATATAGTTGGCGAATGCCGGCTAAATACATTGCATAGTATAGCTTTTCTTCTTATTAGTACTGTTCTCTTTTCTATTCTAGCTATAATAAATATGTCAAAAAGAATGAAGTAGCATTATGACAAAGAAATCCTACCAATATTGGTA
>JAAZLM010000229.1 GCA_012799315.1 Clostridiales bacterium
ATTCGTTTTAGCAGCCGCATAGATGAATCACTATCACGTGGGCAAACAAAGAATGTTGCCTTAACATTATGCCGTGATAGAACATCGAGCAATCTATCAGTTACAGCGGACGGCCCATCATCGAATGTTAGATAGACGGCATTTTCATCACTGCGATAAACTGGCGCCGATACACTATATAAATCTGGGTAGAGCAGGGCATTCTCCACAATTTGAGGGGGAACATCGCTCCCTCTTAGGAAATCAGCAAGAAGAGCCGGATCCTTCTCCCTAATTGTGTTGGAGAAGTCAATCCAATATTCCCTGTTATCTTGCATATGTGAAAGGAGGCCGCCGGGCTCATGCAACTTCTGATTTTCGGCATTTAAGTCTGCAATTTGCTCCTTTAATAGCCGAATCTCCTTTTCGGCATTATTTACATCAAGAAAAAGAATCACGCTAACTGCGGTAGGGAGAATTATTCCTAATAGGATCGCTGAGATGACTAAATGCTTAAAAAACCTCACACTTCCAAAATACATTGCAGTCCCCAATTTCTAATTAATATAAATATTCATCTTTAATAATACAATACACCAAGGATATTGTCAAGCTATGTCGAAACAAATATTGATAGTGATGGCGGTGCATCGCACCAACTTTTTGTTGCACAATACAATAAAGTTTGTTATAATGAAAAAGGCTGAAATGTAAAAGGCTGAAATGTAAAAAGCTGATGCAAAGGTTGAAGTGCATTATCTCATATAGGTGATTGTCAAGGCGGCAGGACAAGATGGTATCCAGCGCCCAATTGCCCTATTATTATATGAGAATGAGCGGCGGATATTACACAATTCGGGATGGATAACTGAAATTTACCATAGCTTTTATCATAAAAGCAGAGGTATGATATAAAATTACTTTATTAAGGATGGAATTAATATGCCTGTTAAAAAAGAGAAGTCAATGGAGAAAATAGTCGCACTTTGTAAGGGTAGGGGATTTGTCTATCCGGGGAGTGAAATTTACGGCGGTCTTGCTAACACATGGGACTATGGCCCATTAGGAGTAGAACTCAAAAACAATGTTAAGCGAGCATGGTGGAAGAAATTCATTCAAGAGAAGAGTTTCAATGTCGGACTTGATAGTGCAATTCTGATGAATCCACAAACATGGGTTGCATCGGGGCATGTCGGCGGATTCTCCGATCCATTGATGGATTGCAGGAGTTGTAAAACACGTCATCGTGCGGATAAGCTAATTGAAGATGCTACCGGAAGCGAGCCAAATGGCTGGAGCGATGAGAAGATGCAGGAATATATCGAGGAGAGTAAAATTCCATGTCCGTCGTGCGGTAAACATGATTTCACCGATATTAGGAAGTTTAATTTAATGTTTAAAACATTCCAAGGCGTTACAGAAGATGCTAAGAATGAAATATATCTACGTCCGGAAACGGCGCAGGGGATCTTCGTCAACTTTGCCAATGTGCAACGCACAACGAGGAAGAAGCTACCATTCGGCATTGGTCAGATGGGTAAGTCGTTCAGGAATGAGATTACCCCCGGTAATTTCACATTCCGCACACGTGAATTTGAGCAAATGGAGTTGCAATTCTTCTGCAAGCCGGGAACAAATCTTGAATGGTTCAAATATTGGAAGGAATTCTGCATTAATTGGATCATCTCACTAGGCGTTGATAAAGATCACCTCAAATTCCGTGATCATACACAGGAGGAGCTATCGCATTATTCTAAGGCGACGACCGATATAGAATTCCTATTCCCATTCGGCTGGGGCGAACTATGGGGCATTGCCGATAGAGGGGACTATGATCTAACGCAACATATGAAGCACAGCACTAAATCGCTTGACTACTTCGATCAAGAGGCGAATGAAAGATATATTCCGTGCGTAGTTGAGCCATCGCTCGGTACTGATAGAATGGTGCTTGCATTCCTATGCGAGGCATATGATGAGGAAGTATTGGACGACAATACGTCTAGAACGGTTATGAGATTCCATCCTGCATTAGCACCGATTAAGGCGGCAATATTGCCCCTATCTAAGAAGTTGAGTGAGCAGGCGATAGAGATTGCCGATACACTTGCAAAAAGCTTCAATGTAGATTATGACGAATCGGGAGCAATTGGTAAGAGATACCGCCGTCAAGACGAGATTGGCACACCATTCTGCATAACATATGACTTTGATTCTCAGGAAGACAATTGTGTGACAGTCCGTGAGAGGGATAGTATGGAGCAGGTAAGAATACCAATTTCAGAACTAGAGTCGTATATTGAGCAGAGAATAAAATTCTAAAAAAATTATACCGCACCACGTTTTTTTAATGCATGGTGCGGTTTTTTTTACTTTAAAATGGATATGATAATCTTATAGTTAAAATTTAGATGGGAGAGAGCATATGTCCTTAATAAGCATAAAAGATGTCTATAAAATCTACAACCATGGTGAAAATGAAGTTCGTGCGCTCGACGGTGTTAGCATTAAAATTAATGACGGGGAATTCGTCGCCATTGTCGGCAGTAGTGGATCGGGTAAATCGACTCTAATGAATATGTTAGGATGCCTTGATGTGCCGACTAGCGGAACATATGAACTAGGCGGTCAGGATACATCTTCTTTATCCGACGACCAATTGAGTCATATTCGCAATAAGAGGATAGGATTCATCTTTCAAGGATTCAATCTTATCAATACCCTCAATGCGCAGGAGAATGTCGAGTTGCCGTTAATATATCGCAGAATGGCGAAGGCTCATCGGCGTGACGCTGCAAAAGTGGCACTCAAAATGGTCGGGCTAGGCGATAGAATCCACCATAAGCCGAGTGAGATGTCGGGCGGTCAGCAGCAAAGAGTTGCAATAGCTAGGGCAATTGCAGCACAGCCCGACATCATTCTTGCTGATGAGCCGACGGGGAATCTTGATTCCCGTTCTGGTGCGGATGTAATGCAGATCTTAATGGATCTCAATAAAGGCGGCAAGACAATCTTATTAATCACCCATGATGAGAGCATTGCCGCATTAGCACACAGGAGAATTAAAATTTCCGATGGCAGAGTAGAAAGTGAATACTGAATTTGCGCAAAAAAATCCCACCGTTAAAGGTGGGATTTGAAGTAAGATTAATGATTATGCGTTATCAACGTTGCTCATATGGGAGATAAGATCGAGGATTTTGTTTGAATAGCCCCACTCATTATCATACC
>JAAZLM010000230.1 GCA_012799315.1 Clostridiales bacterium
ACTTTGAGAGATGGCGAGCAATCGCCGGGGTGTAGTATGAACCTATCCGAAAAAATCGAAATTGCTAGGCAGCTTGAAAGACTTGGCGTTGATGTAATCGAAGCAGGATTCGCCATTGCGTCGCCCGATGACTTCAATTCGGTAAAAACTATTGCACAGACGGTTAAGAACTGCACAGTTGCAAGCTTGGCACGATGTGTGAAGGGCGACATTGATCGAGCATGGGAGGCAGTTAAAGATGCTAATCGCCCGAGGATCCATACATTCCTAGCAACAAGTGAGATTCATATGAAATACAAATTGAAGATGACTCCCGATGAGGTCATTAAAAGAGTCGCCGATATGGTGAGTTATGCTAGGGGTTTATGCGATGATATTGAATTCTCTGCTGAGGACGCCTCAAGGAGTGATAAAGACTTCTTAGTCAAGGTATTCAATACAGCTATCGAAAGCGGCGCTACAACTATTAATATCCCCGATACTGTCGGTTATGCGACTCCGATTGAAATGTTCGAACTTGTATCGTATATAAAAGAGCGCCTAGTCAATCCAGATGTTGTTATATCGGTGCATTGCCATGACGATTTAGGATTATCTACTGCGAATTCGCTTGCTGCCGTGCGTGCAGGCGCATCACAAGTAGAATGCACGATTAATGCAATTGGTGAAAGGGCGGGAAATACATCCTTAGAAGAAATCGTGATGGGAATTAAGACACGTTCTGATTACTATAATGCATATACGAATATCGATAGTACGCAAATTTATCGTGCAAGCCGATTAGTATCAACAATTACCGGTGTTGCTGTACCGCCGAATAAGGCGATTGTCGGGGATAATGCATTCGCACATGAAGCAGGAATCCACCAGCACGGAGTATTGGAAAATCCCGAAACATATGAAATTATGTCACCGGAGACAATCGGCGTCCCTCAAAATAAGATGGTGCTTGGTAAACATTCTGGTAAGCACGCATTCGAAGATAGGTTGAAGGATCTAGGCTATACTTTATCGAGCGAAGATTTACTAGAGGCATTCAATAGATTCAAAAGATTAGCCGATAAGAAAAAAATCGTTTCCGATAGGGATATTGAGGCAATTGTTTCAACAACTAAATTTGAAGTTAATGACAATGTCGAATTGATAAGGTATCAAGTAAATGCCGAAACGGGCAAGGTTCCTACCGCTACGGTAGAGGTGAAAATCGGTGATAAGATTGAGAGCGGCACAGGATCGGGCGATGGCCCAGTAGAAGCATGCTATACTGTAATTAACAAAATCGTCGGTATTGATTTCACATTGGACGAATACCATGTTCACGCCGTTTCTGGCGGGGAAGATGCCCTTGGCGAGGCTATTGTAAAGATTAGCAAAGATGACGAAATCATCAGGGGTAGGGGTCTTAGCACCGACGTTGTAGAGGCATCGGTACTTGCATATATTAATGCGATTAATAAGGTATGGTAGTTGATAATCTATCTTAATAGTAGGATTGCACCGGTGGATTCCCCCGCCGATGTGCAATCCTATTCCTTCATACCCGTAATAAAATAATTGACTTTCCCAATGTTATAATGTATAGTTTTTATATGGTATGAAGTTATCTTAAGGGAGGAAGTTTGCTAATGAAATTTGGCTCGAAAGCATACGAATATGCACTGATGGAGCTTTCCCGCAGGCGTGGTCGCTCAAAGTACGAATACGAAAAACGCATTGCCGATATAGAGGATAGGATCCCCGAAATTGCAAGACTTAGGAGCGAATTAGCAAGTACTAGCATTAAACTATCTAAGGTTATTCTAGCTAGGAATAGTAACACAAGGGAGCTTATAGAACAAATGGCGGATGAGAATCTTGCCATGCAGGAAAACATCAATAACCTCCTCATCGAGAACGGCTATTCCCCCGATTACATAAAATATCAATATCACTGTGATTTATGCGAAGATAGTGGCTACCATAATGGGGTGCGTTGCAGTTGTTTTAATACATTGCTCAAAAACTTCAGTTCAAAGGAATTATCGGGGGCATCGCATATAAAGCTATCATCGTTCGAAACTTTTAACCTTGGCTATTACTCCGATAGTTTTAATGAGGATTTGGGCATTGTGCCACGAAAGAAAATGGAGGAGATTTTGCATTATTGTGAGAAATATGCCGATGAATTCTCCACTGAATCAAAAAGCATATGTATGTCCGGTCAAACCGGGGTGGGCAAGACACATCTTTCCCTATCTATTGCAAAAGTAGTCATTTCAAAGGGGTTTAACGTCATATATGGATCGTCGCAGGATCTACTGCGTGATGTTGAGCGGGAGCACTTTGGCAAGAGTAATGACGATAAGGATGCGCTCGGCTCGTTGCTAGGTTGCGATTTGCTGATTATGGACGATTTAGGTACAGAATTTGAGAGTTCATTCTACAATTCCGTCATATATAATATCATTAATTCAAGGCTTAATAGAGGACTCCCCACTATAATAAGCACGAATCTTAGTCTATCCGAACTAGAATCACGCTATTCCGATCGTGTAGTGTCAAGATTGATGGTATATGATTTTCTCCGATTTGTCGGTAGTGATATTCGCCAGATTAAACGATTCAAATAAGAAATGCCGCCCATTCACACGGGCGGCATTTTTATCGCTTTATTTAAACATTGTAGATGGTAGAACGGATATATCCTGACGAATCTTCGACATTTTTAGGTCCCCCATCAATGTAGCCATTGTGATCGAATCATCACCATATTTATTCCTTATCTCTATCATCGCTCTTTCTATTAGATCGTTCTTCCTATGCTTCTCATGATTGAAGAATAGATCAAGCTGCATCGGTATCCTCTCATCTTGCAAGTTTATCGCACGAATCGTCACTGCTCGGACTTTTTTCCTCCAGTCATAACTGCGCTGGAATATCTCCCTTGCTTTGAGCGCTAGGTCCATCGCATTCTGCGTTGGGCAATCCGTAGCTGATTGAAATTGCATAGTCTTTAATTCGTTGTCCCTTATTGAAATTTGCACACCGGTTGCTTTTAGCTTATTTTCACGCAATTCGCTTGATACTTCCTGCGCTAATTTTAATAGAACTCGCCATACCTCATTATCATCTTCTAAGTCCTCACAACAGGTTATTCCCCTACCGATGCTTTTAATCGGCATATGATAACCACTGTGCATAACTCGTGATGTATCTAATCCATTTGCACATAACCATAACATATCGCCATTCTTACCTAGGATTCTTTTTAGGAATGATGGTGAGCAATTCGCCACATCACCAATTGTGTGAATCTTATAATTTGCTAGCTTTTTCATCGTTGCTGGCCCTATCCCCAATAGGCTATTAGAGGGTAGTGGCCAGACAATATCTTTAAAATTATCACTACTAATGCAGGTGATTGCATCGGGCTTCTTTATATCGGATCCTAGCTTTGCGAAAATTTTATTATAACTTACTCCGACTGAAATAGTCAGCCCCAATTCCCTTTTAATCTCCTCTTTAATCTTATATGCAATTTCATAGCCGTCGCCGAATAATCTAGTACTGCCAGTGACATCTAGCCAGCATTCATCAATGCCGAATGGCTCAATTTGATCAGTATATCCATAATAAATCTCTCTTGCAAGTTTAGAATATTTCGCATATTCGCTAAAATGAGGCGGCACGGTAACTAATTCGCCGCATTTCTGCCTTGCCTCCCATATTACATCGCCCGTATTAGCTCCAAATTTCTTTGCCTCTTCCGATTTAGCAAGCACGATCCCGTGCCTATCGTCTTGGGATCCGCATACCGCAACTGCCTTACCCTTCAATACGGGGTTGAGCATACACTCTACCGTCGCATAGTAATTATTCATATCACAGTGTAAAATTATTCTTTCCATTACTTGATTTCCCCTTGACTGAATATAGAAATTATCTTATAATCTAAAGTGAAATATGTTTCACAGTGAATCTCCTCATATCAATTATATATGAAAGTTGTTTCACTGTCAACAGAAAATAAATTTAT
>JAAZLM010000023.1 GCA_012799315.1 Clostridiales bacterium
ACTATATCAATTGGAGTGGTACCACGGAAGATTATATGCTTTCGTCTCCATGGCATGAATGTCATGGGGGCGGGGCTTTTTTTATTTTAGAGAGAACTCCCACCAATGACATCGATTAAAAATGGGAGGTTTTTTTATGGGGAAGTTAATTGAGATTACAGTCGGGGATATGTTAGAAAAAACAGCAAAAGAATATCCCGATGCCCAAGCATTCAAGTATATCGATCGTGACTATTACCGCAGCTGGAGTGATTTTAATACGGAAGTCGATATAGTAGCAAAGGGCTTTATCGCTATCGGAGTTAAGAAGGGTGATCACGTTGCAATGTGGGCGACCAATATCCCTGAATGGATATTGACGTTATTCGCTTGTGCGAAAATCGGGGCGATTCTTGTCACGGTCAATACAAATTACAAGGCATTCGAACTTGAATATCTCTTGCGTCAATCGGATACAAAAGTCCTTGTAATGTCGAGGGGAACAAAGCATAGTGATTATGTTAAGATAATAAATGATCTATGCCCATCACTTAAGGATTCACAGCCGAATAACCTTAGTTTTGAATCCCTACCATTCCTAAAATCCATTATCCTAGCCGATGATGAGCCTCAGGCGGGAATGATGTCATTCAATGAGCTATTCGATAGAGCTAATGAAATTAGTGATGCTAAGTTATCGAGGATCAAGGCTGAACAAGATTGTCACGATGTTATCAATATGCAGTATACATCGGGCACGACGGGCTTCCCCAAAGGGGTAATGCTAACACATTATAATATTATAAACAACGGAAAAAGCATTGGAGAATGCATGAAATTCACCAATGAAGATAAGCTATGCATCCCTGTCCCATTCTTCCATTGCTTTGGTCTAGTACTTGGAATAATGGCAAGTTTAACTCATGGTACGGCAATGGTGCCGCTTGATTCCTACCGCCCGATCGATTTTCTCAGGGCGATTGATGAGGAAGAATGCACCGCTATACACGGTGTGCCGACAATGTTCATTGCGGCACTTGAACATAAGGAATTCGATAAATTCAAATTCCCGAAATTGCGTACGGGAATTATGGCCGGTTCACCATGCCCAATAAAAGTAATGCAGCTAGTTGTCGATAAAATGGGTGCTAAGGAGATCACAATTACATACGGGCAGACTGAAGCATCGCCAGCGACGACTATGACAACAATTGACGATAGTCTTGAAGTGCGTGTCAGCACTGTTGGGAAGGCTATGCCCCATGTTGAAACGAAGATAATCGATCCCGAAACCGGCGAAACCCTAGGCCCTAATCAGCAGGGCGAATTCTGCGCACGTGGATATAATATCATGAAGGGATATTATAAAATGGAAGATGCCACCGCAGAGGCAATTGACGAAGATGGATGGCTACATTCCGGCGATTTAGCTATGGTAGACGAAAAAGGCTATTATAAAATCACCGGTAGAATCAAAGATATGATAATACGTGGTGGTGAGAATATCTACCCCAAAGAGCTTGAGGAATTCATATATACTATACATGAAGTGCAGGATGTTCAGGTAATCGGCGTTCCAAGCGAGCAATACGGTGAAGAGATTATGGCATGTATCATAGTCAGGCAGGATATGTCGATAACAGCCGATGAGATTAAGAGGATTGTCGGCGAAAACATGGCAAGGCATAAGGTACCAAGCTATGTTGAGTTCATGGATGAATTCCCCATGACGGCAAGCGGAAAAATCCAGAAGTATAAGCTCCGTTCATGGGCAATTGATAAGCTCAATCTTAAAAAAGCAGCGGAAATAGAAACAGCATAAATAAAACGGTGAGTGAATTATCACTCACCGTTTTTGATGTTTAATCGTTGTCCTTACCTTTATAAATTTCGCCGCATTTCTTATAATGTGCGTGCCCGCCCGATAGATTATATACTTCCTTAAATCCTTTATTAATCATGATATTCTGTGCGGCATTCCCTGTTGTGCCATTATTGCAATATGTGATTGCCACCGTGTCTTTATCCATTGCATCTATCTCATCACGCAATCTATCGTGGGGGATATTCTTTGCATTTTCAATATGGGCCGTTTGATATTGCTCATCAACTCTTGTATCAATTAAATTATATTCCTTGCCCGATTCCATCAGATCGGTGAGTTGATCCGCCGTCATATTCGGTCTTTCCTTAGAAATAACATTGTCAAGTATCATGCCAGTATATATTACGGGATCCTTCGTTGTTGAGAATGGCGGCGAATATGCTAGGTCAAGATGCAGTAAATCCTCCGCCACTGCTCCAAATGTAATAGCCGTTGCAAAAACATCGATCCTTTTATCGACGCCTTCCTTACCGACTATTTGCACACCGAGTAGCTTGCCATCCGTCTTATTTGCAATTGCCTTAATCACCATCTTCTCCCCGCCCATTGAAGTCGGCTTATTCGGCTTAATATTGTGGATCGCTACAATGTCAAAGCCCTCTTCCCTTGCACGACTTTCAGAAAGGCCGGTCTGGGCGATGCTCAAATCAAACAATCTGAAAATACCCGTACCAAGCACTCCCCTGAATTGCAAGTCACCGCCCGTGATGCTATCACCGCAAATGCGCCCAGTCTTATTCGCAGTTGATCCTAGAGGATGGTATGACGGTTTGCCCGTAACAAGATTGAAATGTTCGGTACAATCCCCGCATGAATAGACATCTTCTATATTTGTGCGCATACGTGAATCAACCTTAATTGCATTTGCTACACCGAGTTCTACACCGGCCGATTTCGCAAGCTCCGTGTTCGGGCGAACTCCTGTTGCCATAATTACCATATCCGACGGTAATTTACTGCCATCTTTTAGAATCACATCTTGATCGCTAATTGCAACAACAGTTTGCCCCGTCAGGACTTTTACGCCATTTCCCACCAAGTGATCCTCTACATAGGTAGCAATATCATCGTCAAGTCCGGGAGTGACATGGGGCAGAATTTCTACTACCGTCACCTGCATTCCTAATTTCTTTAGGCTTTCGCTTATTTCTAGCCCTACATAACCTGATCCGATTACTGTTGCAGTTTTAGGTGAATTTTTCTCATAAAAATCGATAATTCGATTCATATCGGCAACACTGCGCAGTGTAAAGGCATGGGGCTTGTCAGATCCTTCGATCGGGGGTACGAATGCCCTTGCGCCCGTAGCAATGATGAGTTTATCATATTTATCGGTGAATACACGATTCGATGATAAATCCTTGACTTCGATAGATTTCGCATCAGTATTAATTGACAGCACTTCATGTCCGGTATGAATATCAACATTGTATTTACGTTTGAAGAACGCCGCATCTCGTGGCACAATATCACTATAACTCTCAATTTCGCCGCTGATAAAATACGGCATACCGCATCCCGAATAGGAAATGTCGCCATCCCTCTCATAGATGATAATTTCTGCTTCTTCGTTATTCCGCCTTGCCTTTGCAGCTGCCGATGTACCTGCAGCGACAGCACCAATTATGACTATTCGCATTTTCATCCTCCTTATTCAACATAGGCTTATATTACTAACCGTATAATATGAAGTGTCAATAACATTCCGTATATCCAGTCTAGCAAATTTAAGACTTGAATTATCATATTATAATACTATTATGAATGAAAATTCAGTAATTATATCACTGTATTGAGCGAACCCCCGATCTGGCAAATTGCAGTGACTGGCTCGCTCCAATACAAATAGTAATAACAATCCGGTGTAATACAAATAGTAAATAAAATATTCATTCCTATACCTATATTTTACTATCGCCATTGAATTAAGTCAAATTCGCAGTAAAAGAGCCTTCCGTCTTAATTCAACTGAATTAAGTCAAATTTACAGTAAAAGAGCCTTCAATTTGAATTTGCAAAAAAGGCTTGACTTTTAACTTTTGTAGTTGTAGAATAAGATTAGTAATTTAGTAGTTTAGT
Source organism: Clostridiales bacterium (assembly GCA_012799315.1). Taxonomy (GTDB): domain Bacteria; phylum Bacillota; class Clostridia; order Oscillospirales; family Ruminococcaceae; genus JAAZLM01. Next base: position 3,944 of record JAAZLM010000023.1, read on the forward strand.
AAGTTTAGAGGTGGTAATATGAAAATACCTACAACATTAAAGCATAAGCCCGTTATTGTGACGGAGAATTATGAAGACATCGATGGGAGAAGTGCCTATAATTCCGATGCAAAGGGGCTTTCTCTCGGGCTTGCACAATGGAATGATCGGGGCAGGGTCGACATTTCGGCAAAAGTATGGCGGCATACAGGTGGGAAATGGTCAAGACAGTCCGAAGAATTGCCCATCCATAGGGTGATAGATTTAGCAATTTTGATCTGTAAGGCTAAAGAGCATTTCAAAGATGCATACCGTTATGAAAAGTTATATGATGAAAATTCACCGTGCATCGATAGGGTCGGTTTGCAGGGCGATGCCATGACAGTATCGGTCTGCACTGATAATCCCCTAATTGATGAGGATATTCAGCTTTTTGCCGATGCATTAGCAAGTGATGATGAACTCCTCTCCGAGCGTCTGCATCTTCTTGCAAATCTTCTGACCGATATGGGTTATGGATATAACAAAAGGACATAGTTGTAAAGATGAAAAGCCGCTATCTATTATGGATAGCGGCTTTTCTATGTAAGTTTTCATGGCTTAACCGATATACTTATCGTATTAACCCACGTTATAATACATTAGGTATATATTATGCCCTATTTATAGAATTCATCCGGTATGGGTAAATCGTCAACACATAGATCTTTATCGGATTTATTCATGATATTCTTGAATACTTTGGCGCATATCCTAGCATTGCAAATTTGCACTTTTGCATTGCCGAACTCCCCTATCTCGACCGCATTATGATATGCAAATGCATCATCAAATTTCGTGAAGAACTGCGATACATCATTTGTGTGCGGATTATAATGCCGGCGCATTGGTCGCTCAACAATCCTGCCATCATATAATCTTACTTGATACGGTATGAGCTCATCCGTCAATCTTTCGGGCATATCAATAATCTCATCAACTGCATGGAGGAAGGTATTTCTATCTTGACCGACGCCGATTAATAGGATTTTAGCATTCTCATCGTACAACTTCCCCCAACAGCCTTGCGGATGTGTCGGCGTTTCGAATTCAAGATCCCTAGCTATATAGGACTTCGCCCGTCTGCCGAATGCGGCGACCGAATGTGTGGGATTCAGCGAACGAATCCCTCGTGGGTGGAATGCGGCGATCGTCGGTACAATCCCGATACATGGTTTAGTTTTATTGACGTCGAACAAGGGGGATTCCTTATTTACATTCTCCCATGTATGTGTTGGAACGATGAATAGCCCGTCAATTAAATATTCGATAAAAACATCTAATAAGGTGTCGGCGCCACCATCAACATCGCCGATAGCTTTCATTGATGTGTGAATCGCTACTGTGTCAGTCGGCTCAATGCCCATTTTAATCAGTTGATCGGTTAAATATTCTTTTGTATACATTATTATATCACCTACTAAATTCATAATGTCCCCACTATCCCAAGTGCCGGAGTTTCAACGAATGCACCTATGATGCCATTTCATAATAGAATGTTCCAATCGGGTATAATAAGAAATTGGATACAGATTCAAGCTAGAAATATTGTGACGATTCTGCTATAAAATATAGCCCTTCACAGACGTAATTGCACCATATGCTTGACAACGGGTTAATTATACGATACATATAAAATCAACCTTTGTCAAGCAATGCATTGTGGATATAATCCCTGTAAAAAGAGCGATATTTGTATAATCTGTGCAATGTCTTTGCTAATTTTTATGCAAGTTTTCCATCGCTGGATTGTCGATTAAATCCCCATGATAGTCGAATCTTGACCCATGGCATGGGCAATCCCAGCTTAATTCATCGGGATTCCATTCTAGCTGACAACCTAGATGCGTGCACCGTGCGGATACTGTAAAAACTTCGCCACTTTCATCTTTATATACGCCGACTTTCTGCCCGTCATGCTCAATTAATCCACCGTGTCCGCTCGGGATGTCATTGAGTTTTGCATCGGGTATATTGAATATCCCCGACGATAATCCTTTAACCGCATGGGCGGCTTCATCCATTAATGACTTTGCCGAAACAGATGGTTTGAATCTTTGCGGTGAAAATATCTCGTAAGGATGCGGCTTATCTTGAATCAAATCCGATATTATCATTGCCGATACCATTGATGTAGTCATTCCCCATTTGCCGAACCCCGTCGCAACAAATAAATTCGGAGTAGATGACGAATATTGCCCGATATATGGCACACCGTCCAACGTCATGCAATCTTGTGCCGACCAATTTGCTACCTCCCTACCATTGGGGAAGAATTTCTGCGCTGTCTTACGTAAGTTGCCATACTTCCCACCTGCTGAATTTTCCCCAGTGCGATGCGCTCCCCCACCGACTAGCAAAAAATCATTGATATGTTCCTAAATAAGAATTGGAGAAATATTGCAGTGTCTAATAAGTCCTATAAAACAACTCCCGACGATATTTATATCAACTTTAATACGGGTCGAGCGGAGCTATACATAAATTTTAAGAATTATGAGGTTTATCTAAATGGGCAATTACAGTCATCGGCAGAAGATGCCTATACCTACAT
>JAAZLM010000231.1 GCA_012799315.1 Clostridiales bacterium
ACTATCTGCGATACCATTCTGAAAAATGCTCCAAATATACGCAGTGCCAAGACAAAGTTGTATTGCAATTGCAGCAATAACTGGGATGAATCTTTTAGTTTTAACTTCCATGCTTTTTCTCCTTGATGTTTGTAATAAAGAAATTCGCAACGACTAATTCATAGTGAATTAGTCGTATTTAATATAGTTTACCACAAGTTGAAGATAGTTGCAATATGAAAACACGGAAAACTTTATTTAAATTTTTATACGCATTAGCATAGAATAAAAATTAAATCGGAGTAGGTCAACCTACTCCGATTATATTAGGAAGATTTACTTCTCTTCTTTTTTGAAACACATGAACCAATCTAGGCAATATGTATCTTCGTCTTGGCTTTCCATTCTTTCTTTAGCTGTTCCGCATGAGCCGGCAGTTGGTACGATAACATCGTCGCCCGGTCTCCAATCAGCAGGAGTAGCTACATTGTCTTTGTCTGCCTTCTGTAAAGCTTGAACAATGCGCTTAATCTCGTCAAAATTCCTACCTGTTGTTAGTGGGTAGTAGAGGATTGTGCGGATTTTAGCCTCTGGGTCAATGATAAATACAGCCCTTACTGCTTGAGTGTTGGACTGTTCCGGTTGTATCATTCCGTACTTATTCGCAACATCCATGCGGATATCTTCGATTAGCGGGAACATTACATCTACATTTTTCATGCCGTTCCACTCTAATTCTTGAATCTTCCTTAGCCATGCAATATGTGCATATAGGGAGTCAACCGATAGTCCAACTAGTTCAGTATTTAGCTCCTTAAATTCATCAGCCATAGTAGCGAAAGTCATAAACTCAGTTGTACATACTGGTGTAAAGTCAGCTGGGTGGGAGAATAGGATTACCCATTTACCCTTATAATCTTCTGGGAAGTTGATTTCCCCTTGTGTTGTTACAGCCTTAAAGCTTGGTGCTTTGTCACCGATTAGTGGCATTCTGTTTGCTTGCATTTCTTCCATGATTAATTCCTCCTATAAAATTAGTTTATATTTATTGGCATCCTCTACAGATACCTTTAAAATACACGTCTTTTTGATCTATTTTAAATCCGTTTAAGTCACCAGTTCCTAGATCGTCTATATCAATTTTGAAGTCGTATATATCTCCACATTCTTTGCATTTAAAATGACCATGGTTTTCTTCAACAATATCGTATCTTGCTTCCTTCTCCTCAATCGTCATTGTCTTAGCTATCCCTTTATCAGAAAACAACTTCAGCGTATTATATATAGTTGCTTTAGATAGTGTCGGCAATTCCTTTTGCAGGTCGGAATATATTTGCTCAACAGTTGGATGAGTTCTATTTTCAACTAAATATCTATATATCCTGATGCGATGATATGATGGTTTAATTTCCCTTTCTATAAGCACTTTTGCTAAATCCCCCTGTAAGTGTGCCATAGTATCCCTCTTCTTCTATTTGTATTTGTTCCGTTTTGTAATGATTACAATTCTATAATAGCATTAAATTTGTAACCTGTCAAGAGTAGTGATTGTAAATATTGTGTTACGTTCGGTATTTAAAACTTACCCATAAAAAAATCGGAGAGTTCTAAAACTCTCCGATTATATTGATATAAGTCTGCCCCATTTAAATGGACTCTAATGTGAGCGATTTCACGCATTGGCAAATTGTATATTTATTCTACCTTGGATAGTGCCTGCTCAATATCGCTTATAATATCCTCGACATTCTCAAGTCCGACCGATAAGCGAATCAATCCAGCGTCAATTCCTGCAGCGACAAGCTGCTCGTCGGTTAGCTGCCTATGCGTTGCTGATGCTGGATGTAGCGCGCAAGTCCTGATATCGGCTACATGCACAACTCTAGATGTTAGTTCAAGGCTATCCATGAATTTCACGGCCGTCTCCCTACCACCTTTGATTACAAATGAAATTACACCGCTTGTACCGCTGGGCAAATACTTTTTAGCTAGTTCGTGATGCTTGTTAGATTCAAGTCCAGGATAGTTGACGGAAATTACTTTATCCGACTTTTCTAAATATTTTGCTACTTCTAGCCCGTTCTCACAGTATTGCTTCATTCTAAGTGCTAATGTTTCAAGTCCTAAATTAAGTAGGAATGCCGAATGTGCCGATGGGTAGCAGCCAAAATCACGCATTAATTGCATTCTGCATTTCACTATATAGGCAATATTGCCGAATTCACGTGTATAAACAACTCCGTGATAACTCTCATCCGGTTGGGAGAACTCAGGGAATTTGCCACTTCCCTCCCAGTCGAATGTGCCGCCATCAACAATTACTCCGCCAACTTGCAGGGCGTGACCGTCAAGATATTTAGTTGTCGAATGTACAACAATATCAGCACCATGTTCAAAGGGGCGGCATAGGATTGGTGTGGCAAAGGTGCTATCCACGATTAGTGGCACATTATTCTTATGTGCAATATTTGCAAACTTCTCAATATCAAGTACGGTCAATGCAGGGTTCGCTAGTGTTTCACCAAATACAGCCTTGGTATTATCTTTAAATGCTTTTTGAATCTCATCTTCGCTTGCATCTTGATTAACCCAAATACATTCAATGCCAAGCTTTTTGAGTGTGACTGCGAATAAATTGATTGTGCCGCCATAGATTGCGGATGCGGCAATGAAGCTATCGCCGGCATTGCATATATTGAGGATCGAAAGGAGTGATGCTGCCTGACCACTGCTAGTTAGCATTGCAGCGGCACCGCCCTCTAATTCGGCTATCTTTTTCTCCACTGCATCACATGTCGGATTGGCGAACCGCGAATACATGAATTCTGTCGGCATATCAAATAGTCCGGCAATATGCTCCGTTGAGTCAAAGC
>JAAZLM010000232.1 GCA_012799315.1 Clostridiales bacterium
TATATCGGCACAACGCAGGAAACAGTAGTCGATGTAGTAATATCGCTTGATAATCCCGATAATCACATTAAAACGGGATTCACTGCTAAGGCGCAAATTGAAACTGAGAAACCAAAAAAGCTCAGGGTATTGCCCCATGAAGTAATATCTCAGGACGATGAAGGCGAATTCGTCTATGCGTATTCCGGCGGTGTAGCAATAAGGAGGAATGTTGTCACGGGCGAGGAATTCAGCGGTGGCACGGAGATACTCAGCGGTATAAACGATAACGAATTGATTATTTCATGCCCGTCAAAAATAAAAGGTGATGGCGACTATGTTAGGGCAAAAGCGCATTAGAATGAGAAAGGCAGTGTGAACATTAATGCTTGATTACATTAAAACGGGGTTTGTAAATATCTTTAGAAATAGACTTCGCTCATTTCTAACTATATCGGGGATTTCAATTGGTGTGCTTGCCGTTGTTATAATATCTTCAATCGGCGAGATTGGGACTGCGACGATTAATATGGAGCTTGATAATATGGGTATAGGCAGTGTCATGGTGAGAACGGAGGAAAAGGCGAACATTCCTCTAGATATGCAAGATGTCGAACTGCTGAGGAATCTTGGCGGAGTGCAATTTGCAATGCCACTAATGTCGGAGTGGACTTATTCAGAGCTACTTGGGAATGAAACACAGTGCATGGCGTGGGGAGTGGATAACAATGCAAACAAGATAATCTCACTTGAAGCCATACATGGTCGACTTGTAAATCTTGAGGACATGTACTTAAATAAAAAAGTGTGTGTGGTCGATGAGGCAGTAGCGATTAAAGCATATAAGCGCAGCAATATTGTGGGCAAAACAATCCGTCTAGCGATAAACGGAACATATGAAGATTTCACTGTTATCGGTGTTGTCAATTCCGGAGTTAGTGTATTACAAAATATGCTTGGTGACTTCATTCCAAATTTTGCATATATACCGTATACGACCTTGCAGGAGATAAGCGGCAGAACGAATATAGATCAAATTGTGATAAAGGTTCAGGACACATCGGACAACTCAAATATATCCGATCAAATTATTCAAATGCTAGATGAAAAGAACGGCACTACAAATGGAATTCTAGTAAATAATCTACTCAAGCAAAAGAGCCAGCTGAATACTATCCTAAGAATCGTAACAATTGCATTATCGTTAATAGCGGGTATCTCCCTAGTAGTATCGGGATTATCAATTATGACGGTTATGCTTGTTTCTGTTAACGAGAGAACGAGGGAGATCGGTATAAAGAAGTCGATCGGGGCGACGAATAAGGCAATATTGATGGAATTCGTAATTGAGTCAGCATTAATTACAATGCTAGGTAGTCTTTTTGGCATTGCAGTCGGACTGATGCTATCTGTGACGGGATGTATAATATTAGGCATTACTGTATTAGTCAATATTAAACTAGTTATTATGACGATGTTGCTATCAATACTAATAGGGCTCCTATTCGGTGTCTATCCAGCATATAAAGCGGCAACGCTCAAGCCCGTCGATGCGCTGAGATACGAATAATAGATTCATCAACCACCTTGCAACAACGGGCTATACAAGGTATAATTGTCTATATGTTGCAGGGGGGATGTTAATGAAACGAATAATACTAGCATCAATGTCGCCTAGACGACGGGAGCTAATGCGCTTGCTACCCGTTAAATTTGAAGTATGCGCTGTCGATATTGATGAAACAATCGATAAAAATAAGTGCCCTGAAGAAAATGCTATGGCGCTTGCAAAATTAAAGGCGCACGCCGCCAAGAAATTATACGATGATGATATCATTATAGGGTGCGATACTATCGTAGCATTAGACGATGAAATTCTAGGAAAGCCGCAAGATGAGGGCGATGCAGAGCGGATTTTACTAAAATTATCGGGAGCGATGCATAA
>JAAZLM010000233.1 GCA_012799315.1 Clostridiales bacterium
AATGACTTCCCCTCAAGGTGATTATCATTAGGATATAGCACCTTTGAAATTGCATGAGCTATATCATTCGCACCTAATGCCCGTGCATATTCACCACTGATAAATAAATTCATATCAAAGCTAAGTGCCTCAGCCTTCCATAGGCGCAGTTTAGAAACACCGTGGCTTTTATACCCCGATACATACATATCATATGGTACTGCCTTAACAGTGCTATAATTTTTATGGGTAATGTGGTGGTATTTATCTTCCCATCTTTCCTCGATTTCACCGCCTAGTCTGACATCTATCGCCTGATCGGGCACTGGAACAAGCCAAACCCCGCCCCCCGGCAACCAGTTATCCGGCAATTCCATTTGCCACCCGTCGATAATTTGCTGTTTGAAGATTCCGTATTCATACAGGATAGAATATCCCGTCACAGGGTAATCAGTTGACGCAAGCCCATCAAGGTAGCAAGCGGCAAGCCGCCCTAGCCCACCATTACCAAGCCCTGCATCGGGCTCATTATCATAGATACTTTCTATGTCTATTCCTAAGTCGGCGAACATCTCCCTCGCTACATCGGCAAACCCTAAATTGTAAAGATTAGTTTTAAGTGAGCGCCCCATTAGGAATTCCATGCTAATATAATATGCTTGCTTTTTGCCCTCGGAATTCATTTTCGCCATAAAACGCGTTCGTTTTTCCTTTAAATAGTCAACGATAATTAACGACATCGCCTTATAAAACTGCACATTTGTAGCTGTGTCTAAATCAGTTTTAAAGTCAATCTCTAGCCTCTCTTTTAGCAGCTGCATTAATGTTCTCTTTGAATATGTGCTATCCATGTCATCATCTCCTTTAGTTTACTCTGACTCGCTATCTAACTTTTTCTCATAGCTTCTTCGTATATTCTTCTTGTTGAACTGCCATCGCAAGCGCCCATGAATTTACTTGCAAATGCCCTTAACTTATCATAATCGTATTTATCTAAATCCCTTAAATGGGTGGATAACTCCTCTGTCGACGTTGAAATGCTGCCGGGCAGATCCTCCTCGTAATTTATAAAGAATCCTCTTTTACTCCGATATTCTTCTAAATCGGGGGCGTAGAATAATACCGCCCTGCCTAGTAAAGATGCTTCATTTATTATCGCTGAATAATCCGATACCAGTGCTGTCGATACTATAAGCAGGCGATAAATATCTTCATCCCCGCAATTATAGCAATTACTAGGCAATGCCGCCAAGTCGCCAACTCGCTTATACATTAGCGGGTGGAGCTTTATCATCAATGCGTATTGATCGCCCAAGTCACGGGATAGCTTATCAAAATCGGGTAGATCAAAATCATCAGGATCCGATGCACTCCCTCGGAAGCTCGGCGCATAGGTAATAATTTTCTTGCCTTTAAGATGCGCATACTTACAAAAGAATTCTTCCCTTTGCCGATTAAGATATTCATCATCGAATAACATATCGGTTGAGCTAATCCCAAGAGCTTTTATTATTACTATATCTACATCCATCGCTTCAGCATAATATTTTCTTGAAATTGGCGCCGATACCGTAACTAAGGTGTAGTTCGTGTGCGCCCGTGCAGTGAAGCTTTTTGGAATATCATCTTCAGTCGCATATCCGAACTTCTTGAACAATCCACTGCCATGCCATAACTGGACAACACTCGTTCCCTCACGTTTCTTACAGCCATATACCGGCATATAGTAGTCGCATATGAATACACATCTGCAAGTTGCATATTCCTTGATAAATCCGTAAATCTGCCGAATTAACTCCACGATGCCGCATTTGCTAAAATCGGCATAGAACTCGACAACTTCATTCCCCATGCGGATGCATTCATCACGCATCAACTCCATATGGAAGGGGATCTTCGCCCCTCTCGCATCGGCAAAAACACATTTATTCTCGTCGATCTCTTTCCTAGAATGGAATTTATATAATATAGGTAAAACAATTTTCAACAGGATTGTTTTTGCCTTTTGCTTTATATAACCTTTAATTTTCATCTACTCCTTAAATATTCGATCGGTAGCCGTCTTTATTTTAATTATATTATTTTAGTGTACGATTGTCAATTTAATGTCCCGCTGGCAATTACAACAGAATATTTGCACATTCCACCACTGTGTTTACATTATATGTAATATTACTGCCTATTTGTTGCTTTTTAGGTTGACAATAATGGTCTTTATGCTATAATTAACTGTGGACAAAAGGATATGTATTTCCCTTATATTACTGATTTTAAGATACTTTACTAATATAATTATCATAGGGGGTATCCCCCTTTATCGAAAGGCATGGTTCAATTAATGATAACAGCAATTAAAAGTCTTATTGAGATAATCCATACTAATATAGTGAATTTTCGTCAAACGATAGCAATGTCTTTTATCGCATTAAAAAAGCGTTATAGCGGTACATCATTCGGTACAATTTGGGCACTAGTTAAGCCGATTGTTTTTATCGGTGTTTACTGGTTCGGTATTCAAGTTGGTATCCGTGGCGGGAGGAAGCTTGACGAAGCGCCCTTCCTACTATGGCTAATTGCTGGAATTATACCGTGGTTCTTCATCTCCGATGTCCTGAGTGGGAGTGCCCGCTGTATTGTGCAGAATCGGCATCTAGTGACGAAGTCCGTTTTCCCGATAGCTACAATACCGACTTTTTCAAACTTGCATTTCTTTTGGGTGCATTGCACAATACTCACCCTATCGATATTGACATTTATATTCTCGGGATTTGGATTATCGATCTACATGTTGCAACTCCCCTATTATATGTTATGTCTATTCCTATTAATGTGGGTGTTTGCAATCTTTTTCTCTGCCCTTGTCGTAGTCAGTCGTGATTTCGATCATCTGCTACGATCGGTTACGCAGATGTTATTCTGGTTAACGCCCATCCTATGGTCGCTCGATAATTTGCAAAACAAGACAGTAAAATTTGTGATTAAGCTCAACCCTTTATCCTATATAGTGTCGGGATACCGTGATACATTCATTTATAAAACTTGGTTCTACCATCATTATAAATGGACAGCCTATTTCTGGGCATTCCTGATCGTGTTCTCACTCCTTAGCGCATATTTATTTAAACGTCTAGAAAAAGAATTCGCAGATATTTTATAAAACAGGAGAATGATTAATGCAAAGTGCAGTTAGTATAAAAAATCTTACAAAGATGTATAAACTC
>JAAZLM010000234.1 GCA_012799315.1 Clostridiales bacterium
CCTCTTCAAGTTAATTCCACAGGGGAAGGAATTGATTCTCTCCCATTCGCAAAGAGTACCCATAAGTAAGAAAGTTATCAATCCAGCAACGGGCGCCTACGAAACGGAGTATAAATTCCAACATACAAAGTGGCAAAGGATAACTCATCTAGAACTGATAATTGAAGATTTGATATAGCATATCACCGAATAACGAAGAAAACTTAAGATTTGACACTAGGAGGGTTTAAATTGGCAAGACATTTTATTTCTGCGCTGGGTACTAATTATTATAAAGAAGCCATCTATTATTATGAAGGCTCTGAACATAAATGCAGATATCTGCAGGAGGCATTAGGCAATATCATATTTAAAGACAAGAGGGACGATGATAAAATAACAGTTCTACTAACAAAAGAAGCCAGAGATAAAAACTGGGAAATACCGAAAGATAAATCAAATGTGCGTGGATTAAAAGAAACCTTAGAATCGAATTTCGAAGGCTGTATTATTGAAACGCTTGACTTGCCTAAGGGCAGGGATAAAGACGAGTTTGACGATATTTTCAACAGAGTATTTGAGTGTATAGATGAAGGTGATGATATTTATTTCGACATTACCTATTGTTTTAGGCATCTGCCGATATTCATATTATCGGTACTCTATTATGCAAAGGTATTGAAAAAAACAAATATAAGATCAATATACTATGGTGCATATGATATGGCGCCGGAAGCTGAGGGAAATGAGTTGAAAAGAGCACCGATCTTCGACTTGATCGAGTATATACATATTTTGGATTGGTCGATGGCGGCACAGATGTTTATTAAATATGGCAATGCCAACATGATGCATGACGTGTATAATGAGCAGAAATTGAAAGGCGATATTGAATCTAGGAAAGAACTAACAATATTAGGTGACGCCGTTAAGTCTCTTATGCATTTTACAAATTGCATACTAACATCACGGGGAATGAGCATCGATAGAACGAGTGTGAACTGTAATAAGGGGCGAGAGGCGAGCATTGAAGATTCATATAAGACATTTAAAGGAGATTATCAAAAAATAGAAGAAAACAATGCTAAAACAATTAATCCGATAAAACCATTGTTTAAGGTAGTTTTAGATAGCACAGAGCAATTCGATGTGAAAAATAATCTTGATACAGGTCTTGCGACGGTACAATGGTGCATAGACAAAGGTTTCACACAACAGGGGTTGACTGCATTGGAAGAAACAATAAAAACATATATATGCTTTAAATATGGATATGATGAAACTGAGGCGCACAACCGGGAATATATCGCAAAAAGAGCACTTAACTTGCGTAATTATGACAAGCGAAATAAAGTGAAAGGCTCGAAAGCTTCTAAGGCAGAGAATGAATATACAGAAGACGTAAAAAAAGTATATAACGATTTGAGCGATAAGATAGTGAAGCTATCTAATGACGTTTCTGTAGTACGCAATAATATTAACCACTTTGGTTATAACAAGGATATTCTTAGCTATAAGAAATTACATCAAAATCTTGAAAAGTACTTTAATGATTTCAAGGAAATATGCAAAAACAAATAAATGAACTCACAAAACATTGTATACGATATACGAAAGGACAAAGAATGTTTGAGGAATTGCAAAAGGTAGAATACTATCATTTTGAAATAAACATGGCGGCAACAAGGGAATGTAACCTTAACAAATGGCTTGGATCAGCAATTCGAGGTGCGCTCGGCACTGAACTTATCAATAACTTTTGCATAAATGGCCGAATGGAATGCGAGGGTTGTGCTAACATTTTCTCAGATTGCAGTGCGAAGATTCTGCTGAAGTCGTCTAGCTCATCGGATAGCAAAATAGGTGTTAATCCGTATATCATTTATTGTCAAGATGATTGTTACAAAGATGGCATAATAACCTTTGAATTAACACTTTTCGCTAAGGGAGTTCATGTTGTTAGTGATGTTCTAAAAGTACTAACAAAAGGTCTGCGAATAGGGAGACACCGTACACTATTCAAGTTGGAAAGAGTAACCGATATGCGAACATCGACCATTATTTACGATGGTGTCCTATGGGTTGAGCCACCTCTACATAACTTTAAATTTAGCAATATGCCCGCCGAAAGCATCACGGTTAACTTCATATCGCCATTTGTTTCTAAGCAAAATAAAGCGGATTTTGATTATCTTATAAGAGCGATGTTAAGAAGAACGAGCGCTATTTTGAAGCAGAGTGATATCAATTTCGACTGGGATTTCAAAAAGCTTGTAGCAGAGGCAAGAAGTATCAAGTTAGAAAACGAGCGAATAAAAGAAGTTAAAATATCGAGATATTCCAACAGAGTTAATTCTCATATGAACATATCGGGGATAGTAGGCAGTGTAGATTACATAGGCAATATTTATGAATATCTGCATTTAATTGAATTTGCGCAACTCTTCCATGTAGGGAAGTTATGCGTTATGGGTCTTGGCAAAATTCAATTCACCGCCAATAGATAGATTCCCACGTTTACCCGCACTAAAATAATCGCCCTATACGGTTACCGTATAGGGCGATTATTTATGAAATTGCAAGTCATTCCATTGTCATAACTTACTTCTTTTATTTAAAGCGCTTTTCTAGAATTTTCACATCGACTTCAGTACCGGGCTTGAATTCGGGCGAATCAACATAGGAAACTAAGCTATTTAGTAGATGTTGAGCCGGTGCGCTATCCGCCAATTTTAGCAGATCCGATGTGCATATCAAGATGTTCGATTCGCCAATGGTGACTTCAAACAATAGGCCTAAGCGGTGATTACGCTCCACATTATCGATTGTCTGCACAATTGGGTCGATATTTATCTTATCTAAAACTATGGACGAAGATGATTCCACAATATCATACCACTGGGGAGTGGAGAAAATTTCGCTAGGGAAGTCTTTCAGTGCTGGATGTGTATCATCAATTAGCAATCCGAGAGTGCCGATCGGCTCTGGTCTGCCCATTGATTCGGAGATAGAGCGGAACATTGGATAATTCCAGAAGTCCGTGCAATATGTTCCGACAATTGTTTCGAATTCATCGATATCTTGCACGATATAAAGAGCATTCTTCCCGTCCTCTACTGCCTTTAATGCAGAATCTATATCGGTAGCCATCACCGCATTTTGTGGTTTTTTTGAGGATATAGCTGGATATACCCATAGCTGATATTCGTTCTTAATATCATCTAATTCGACTGTTAAAGTCAATTTTGCAGCCCTATCTAAATTGGGGATAGGGAGTGTGATTTCCTTTATATCGAATAGCCCCGCCTTGAATTCCCCCTCGATATTGTGGGATTCAGTATGCAAAACTTCTTCACCTTGTAATAGGCTCACCTTCAATGTTGGATTGACAGTTGCATCTTTTGCATATTGCGATAATGCAACATCGAATGAAAGTTGCTCACCGCATTTGTAAATAAAGTGCGGTAATTTTGCAAGTAAAACTCTATCGGAGCAGGATGCATTCCAACCTTCTTCGGTTATGACACCCTTACTTTCCATGAAGCTATTCAATACCCCGACTAAAGCGGTGCCCTGTCCTGTGAAGTCCTGCAGATCTAGCAATTGGAAACCTGCTAGCTCCGATGTGCGCAGTGCGGCCTCCATCTCATCTTTATAGCATTGTGCGGCGAATTGCCCCGATGCCATGAAGAAATCTTGTGCCCTGTGCAGCATTCCAGCCTCATCTAACCGCTCCCTGAAAATTTCGAAGTTCCTCGCCTTTAACACACCTGTGTATTTATCGATCTCACGATAGTCGGGGTACATTGAATACTGCCCGATCTCGTGCGATATGACGGGCATTTCAGGATAGAGCTCATCGCTCGATTCCGCCGATACAGTCTTAACTCCCGTTCCATATTGTATTTCCACTGTGCCGCCAGCAGATTTGCCATCACTGACTTGACTAGGGCGGATAATCTCATTATAATCATGTGTTGAATTTGGCGCCGCCGTTTGGATATGGCCTTGCGGAGCATCGCACATTGCGTATGAACCACGATAGAGCCTATCACGGGAACAGCGAACTCCAACATGGAAGTCATCATTCGGGAGAATTACGGGCATGAATTGATAGTTGTTACACCCTTGCGAATAGAGAATATCCGCATTAAACTGCTTATAATCGCCGAGAATTTTATCTAATCTTTCTTTACTTCCCCATAATTCATTGCCGAGTGTCATCATAACAAATGAAGGATGATTGCCGAATTCTCGTATCATGTGGAATCCCTCATCAATTAAGAATTGCTGCGCATTCTCATCATGATCTTCATCGTTTTCATCGGTTATCGTGCCCCAGAAAGGTAATTCGGGCTGCATATATATTCCGAGTAAATCCGCAGCAATAAATGCCGCCCTTGGTGGGCAACAAGTATGGAATCGGTAGTGGTTAATGCCATAATCCTTAGCCGTTTGCATCACCTTTAGCCAATCCTCAACATCCATTGGCGCATATCCCGTTAATGGGAAGATTAGACCATCGTGCTTGCCACGTAAATAGGTATCTTCACCATTGATAGAGAAATTTCTAAACCCTGCCTTAAATGTACGGAACCCGAATTGTTGTGTGAATCTATCCACTAGCTTGCCATTTTGACTAACGTCAATAACAAGATTATATAGCTTAGGATTGTGTTCGCTCCATGGCTCAATATCTCTACTTGCAACATAGGTAAAAGCGGGCGATTCGCTTGTTAGCGTGTAATTTTTCTTATCAAAGTTTATGTCGCCGTCTTCAATGTAAATAGTAGCATCTATTTCATTGCCGCTGAAATCGACATCGGCCGAAACTGAGTTACTCTCCCAGTCAGTGCTAATCTTCACTGAATTAATGCGTGTCTTTGGCAGATATTGCAGTTCGATTTGCCCTAGTATTCCAATCCAATTTGTTTGCGTATCGGGTGACGTCATATGACCGCCCTTGACGGGATAGTTGACATTGTCAACTAAGATAGTTAGGCGATGATTAGGTTTAGTGATATACGATGTTAAATCATAAAAATGCGAGGTTGACAGGCTATTTTGCGTACCGACATAATTATCATCGATCCAAATATGTGAGATGCGTGTCCGCTCCAATAGGAGGAATACATCGTAATTATTAACATCTTGATCTATTGAAATCTCCCTAGAAAACCACGCAAACCCCGAATATTCATATGGATCGGTAAGGTAGCCACTATGACGAATATCACTTTCGGGAACTTTCTTTGCCTCCGATATTGTTGTCGGCAGTGTTATAGAATCACTGAACTGCTCATTAAAATATTTTTTGTCAATCCCTACCTGGTCTTTGTCTAGTTTAAAATTCCATTTGCCATTTAACTTATTAATTTTTCTCATATTGTTCTCCTTATCAAATATTTTAAAAGCAGCCTGCATGATATCGTTGCCACTTTTCATTAGATATTATACTATCATAGATCTTCGTTTTTTTCAATAGATGGAGGTATCCGAAAACAAATTTCTTTGGCAGTATTGCATGAAGATGAAAATGCCCATAGGAGTGCTTGACAATAGATTTTTAGTATGATATAGTTTTAATCAATATATCCTATGCAATAGAAAAGTGGAGATAGGGTATCGGTATTAAATGCCCGCATCTGATGCGGTCTATTCCGTTAGGAATGGACGAATAAGGGCAGTAATATGGAGCTGCGCTCTCGTCTCTGAATATTCCATATTCGGGGGTGGGGGTTTTATTTTGCTTTATAGAAGAAAAAATTGCTGGCTAAGACAATAATATTCAATAAAAACTAGCCATAATAGTAATAACATGATAAAATAAAGCAAGTCATATTATCGAAATCTATATTATATTGAGGTCCAGTATTAAGAGAATCATTAAACATATAGGAGGAAGTTATGAGTAATAATCAACGAAATGAAGGAATTGA
>JAAZLM010000235.1 GCA_012799315.1 Clostridiales bacterium
GATAGCCTAAATGGCGGATATAGCGCAGGATCCCCTTTTCCGATAATTCTAGAATTGCTCTATGGAACACTGCATATGATATGAAAATTATCGCTATAATAAGTTGCAGAAATTTTATTTTAGACCGTACTTCCGGCATTGTGTAGAAGAAATTCGCAAGTAAAAAAAGCCCGACGGCAAAGGTCGCTCCTCTAATTAGTATCTGCACAATTTTCATAAACTTCCCCTTTTCTTTAAAACAAAAAACTCCGCCCCGTATCGGGACGAAGTATATTTCGACGGTGTCAATTCCGACGAATCATATTCGTTTATAAACCACCCTATAAAAGGAACGGCACTATATCAATGCGATTCCCCGAGCCTTTAACGCAGGCATAACGTTGACACTTACAAGAAAAATCGTTCGGCGCCACCACTCGTGAGTGAACTTCTGTAATAATGCCCGTGGATAATTCTCAGCCATGACTATCCTCTCTTTTATCAGGCAATACTGATTACATACTCTCTCAGTCATAATGTTCTAAAATATAGTATAGCAAATATTCTACCGTGTTGCAAGTACTTTTTGTTGATGTTGTCGTTTAAATATGCTATACTTTTATTAGAATTCACATATTATTATGGTAATTAACGGAGGTTGAATATGGACGTATTTGTAGAACACATTGTAAAAAAGCAAAATAGTACATCGGACTATGTAAAAAAGGCATTAATTCTAATAGCGGCATTCCTAGCCGGATTGTTCGTGCTCACATTTTTTTCAGCGCTCGGACTATTCCCAATTGGGTTCATGGCGGCACTTGGCTGTTTTATTGGCGGGATATATCTTCTAAATGGAACGAATATTGAATATGAGTATATAGTGACGAATGGTGAGATCGATATTGATAAAATCATCGCTCGCCGCAGTCGTAAAAGGCTGATCACCATCCATGTCAAAACTTTTGAGGAATTCGGCATTTACGATCGTGAAAAAGTCGATGCCAGTGATTGCGATTCTACATTAATCGCAACCGATGGCACGAATGTTGATTCATACTATGCTATTTTGAAACATTCAAAATACGGTAGAACCCTAGTAATATTTTCCCCTGATGAACGTGTTATCGATGCTATTAAGCCCTTCCTCCCCGGGCCTTTAAGGGGTAGAGTATGAATATCACAACCGGCATCGATCTAATAGAGATTGAGCGAATTAAAGATAGTATTAAGAACGAAAGATTCTTAAATAGAGTTTTTTCCGATTTGGAGATTTCCCTATTTAATGAGCGGGGGCATAACCCCGCCGTCATAGCTGCGAACTTCTGCGTTAAGGAGGCATTTTCAAAGTCGATCGGTACGGGGATTCGTGGCTTTTCGCTCAATGAAGTATCCGTTCTGCGTGATGAACTCGGCGCTCCATATATGGTATTCACAGGTCGTGCGGAAGAAATTGTAACTAAAATGGGACTGACATTTTCCGTTAGTATCACACATACACGTATTTATGCATCGGCAGTTGTAATTGCATATAAAGACGAATGAACGCAACACGGTTAATATTGAAAGGAGCAGTTATCTTGCTTGTTTTAACAACCGAACAAATGAAAAAAGCAGAGAATATCTCTAATAACTTAGGTGTTTCCTATCTTCGATTGATGAAGAATGCCGGTGCCGCCGCCTTTAAGACAATCACCACTATTCTCGGTGATGATTTAAA
>JAAZLM010000236.1 GCA_012799315.1 Clostridiales bacterium
AAAAACCGAACGTGCCACGCCGAAAAAGCGTGAAAAAGCTAGGGAAGAAGGCAATGTTCTACAAAGTAAGGAAATTGTAACAGCATTCTTTTTACTGATAGTGTTCTATTCGTTAAAGGTGCTTGGATCATTTATGCTAGGCAATTTGATGAAAGTTGTCGGTGATGGAATTGCCAGGATAGATGAATACGAAATCATTGATAAGGCGGCAATTATACGCATCACATTCGAATCAATAATTATGGCAATAATGATAGCGGCACCAATACTACTTATATCGGCGGCAGTATCGACTTTATTTAGCTTAATGCAAACAAGATTCCTATTCACGATGAAAGCGACAAAGTTCAAAATGTCGAAATTAAACCCTATTAATGGATTCAAGAAAATGCTATCACTGAGATCGGCAGTTGAGATAGTGAAATCACTCCTCAAGATAGCAATTATAGGGTATCTAATGTACGATGCTATATTAAAGCAAATACCGAAATTGCCCCGATTAATGTATATGACACCAATGCAAGGTGTGTTATATATTGCTAGTGCCGTGCTAGGAATCGTCACAACGATAGGCGCATTATATGTAATTCTAGGGATAATCGATTATCTCTATCAATGGTATCAGCATGAGAAGGATTTGAAAATGTCAAAGCAAGAGGTAAAGGACGAATTCAAGCAAATTGAAGGTGATCCGCAGGTAAGACAGCGAATCCGACAAAAGCAGCAGGAGATGGCACAGTCACGCATGATGCAAGATGTACCAAAGGCAGATGTCATCATCAGGAACCCGACGCATTATGCTGTTGCTATCAAATACGATATTAATGTTGATAATGCTCCCATCATTGTCGCAAAAGGTGCCGATCATATAGCAATGAGGATTATAAAAATTGCCGAGGAGGCAGGCATCGAAATCACGGAGAATAGACCACTAGCTAGAGGATTATATGAAGCGGCGGAGGTTGGATTGGAATTGCCGCATGAATTCTACCATGCCATTGCTGAAGTGTTGGCGGTAGTATATGAAAAGAGAAAAAAAGAGATTTAATATAGATATTAGATTTTACAGTAGTAGAATCAGAAAGGTATGGGCACAATGAAGAAACTCCTTAGTAATTCAGTAGTGGTAGCAGTATTATTCATAATCTTGCTAATTATAATACCGCTCCCAACATTCTTACTTGATATAATGCTTGTACTAAATATCACATTATCAATGATAATACTGCTAACTACAATGTATATAAAAGAAGCACTTGAATTTTCAGTATTCCCGTCAATCCTACTTATTACCACCTTATTTAGATTATCACTCAACGTATCATCGACAAGGCTAATTCTAGGTAATAGCGGTAATGCGGGGAAGATTATCAAGACATTCGGTGAATTCGTCATCGGGGGTAAGCCCGTCGTTGGATTCATAATATTTATAATTATCGTAATTGTGCAATTCATTGTAATTACAAAAGGTGCAGAACGAGTGGCGGAAGTTGCCGCACGCTTCACACTTGATGCTATGCCGGGTAAGCAAATGGCGATTGACGCCGACCTCAATGCAGGACTCATCACAGAGGAGGAGGCAAAGATCCGCCGTGAGAATGTACGTCGTGAGGCGGATTTCTATGGTGCGATGGACGGTGCAAGTAAATTCGTAAAAGGTGATGCGATTATATCGATAATAATTGCTTTTATTAACCTAATCGGTGGTGCGATTATCGGCATGACCGAGGGCGGCGATCTACAAAGTGTAATGTCAACATATTCACTTGCGACAGTTGGTGATGGTCTAGTATCACAATTGCCAGCACTATTCATATCGGTGGCAATGGGTATGATCGTTACACGAGCAGCATCTAGCGGTAGTTTAAATGATGATTTATCACGGCAATTCCTATCACAGCCAAAGGTATTAATGATATCGGGCGGCGCCATTATAACGCTGATGCTAATACCGGGATTCCCCAAAATACAATTGATTATAGTCGGGGCGACACTGGTATTCCTAGGATATAAACTACATTCGACCCAAGTGAGGGAGGCATTCGTCGGTGGAGTCGTTGCAGATGCAG
The DNA here is from genome assembly GCA_012799315.1 of Clostridiales bacterium. Taxonomy (GTDB): domain Bacteria; phylum Bacillota; class Clostridia; order Oscillospirales; family Ruminococcaceae; genus JAAZLM01. Next base: position 2,070 of record JAAZLM010000236.1, read on the forward strand.
ATGTGCAGGAGCCAACGTCCGAAATGGAGTATTATAAAAATATCGACAATGTATATAAACTGCTACCAGTTGAGCAAATAGAGATGGAATTCGGTTACAGCTTACTCCATTTAGTTGATGAGAGTAGCGGCGGTGACTTCATTGATAGAGTTGTCCTATTTAGAAAGCAATTCGCTCTTGATATGGGAATGGTAATACCATCGGTGAGAATGCGTGACAATTCGCAAATTAATCCCAATCAATATGTCATCAAAATTAAAGGGGAGGAAGTGGCAAGGGCGGAAATTCTTATTGATCACTTCCTAGCACTTGATTCGGGGAATGTTGAGCAGGAGATTGACGGAATTGATACAATTGAGCCAGCATTCGGCATACCGGCGAAGTGGATTAGCGAGGATAAAAAGGTATATGCTGAGGTGGCGGGATATACATTAATCGATGCAACTTCAGTTATGATAACACATCTATCAGAAGTGATAAAATCACATGCGCATGAACTGCTTAGTAGGCAGGAGGTTAAGAATATCACCGAAAAGATCAAGGAGAATAATCCTGTTATAATAGAAGATATTGTACCGAATGTTGTTTCAATCGGGTATTTGCAAAAAGTACTCGGGATGCTCCTGCGTGAGGGGATCCCAATTCGGGATATGGAATCAATCCTTGAAACATTGGGCGATCATGCCGGGGCACTAAAAGACATTGATATTGTTACCGAATATGTGCGGCAATCACTAAAACGCACTATCACAAGGCGATTTTCAGATGCAGGACAGCTCAGGGTAATAACACTTGATGCCGATGTTGAGAATCTAATCGTTAGTGCGGTGAAGAAGTCGGATCAAGGATCGTATCTAGCAATGGATCCCGAAACGGTGCAGAAAGTTGTAACATCACTTACGGAGGAAATGGAAAAGGTAAAAGACGTAATACAGACACCGATCGTGTTGACATCGCCAATAGTGCGAATTTATTTCAAGAAGCTAATCGATCAATTCGTACCGAATGTTACAGTGCTTTCATTCAGTGAAATTGACAACACTGTGCAAATTCAAGCGACGGGCAATATCGTGATATAAGAGCGACTTAGATAATGACAGAATTAGAATTCTATATGGGGGGAGAAGAAATGTCTAATATAACCTATGAAGATGAATTGATTATAAGATATTTAGAATCGGGCGACATTTCCCTCCGCAATGAAATCATACTGAAATATCAGAATATTGTGAAATACATTGCAATATCGATGAGGGGTACATATATCAAATACGCCGATGTTGATGATATAATCAATGAGGGAATTATCGCATTAATGGCGGCACTAGATAACTTTGATCCCGATAAGAATGTCAAGTTTGAAACCTATGCCTCAATCAAAATTAGGGGAGCGATCATTGACTTTGTTAGGAAGCAGGACTGGGTGCCAAGGAATGTAAGGCGGTTCAGCCGTGATTTAGAGCGAGCATATAGTGAGCTATCCACATCGCTTGATCGTTCACCAACTGATGAAGAATTAGCGGATAAGCTCGGGGTCGATATGGACAAATTCTATAAAGGCATGGCGGATGTATCCGGTATGGTCACCTTCTCATTCGAACAGCTCATATATGAAAACAACTTTGAAATTGGTGATGATCATTCAAGTAGTGGGATTTCATCAACGGAAAAAGGTCTATACGGAGAAGAATTAGAGAAAGTTATAGCGGCGGCTATCGATGATTTAGGCAAGCAGGAGAGAATTGTAATCAGCCTATATTACTATGAGAAATTGAAGTTCACAGATATAGCAAAAGTGCTTGAAGTTAGTGATTCTAGAGTTAGCCAGATTCATTCAAAGGCAATGCTCAATCTAAAAGAAAAATTACAGGAATATGTGCTTGATTAGACAGGAGGAAGAATAATGTTAAGAGGATTCTACATAGCGGCATCGGGAATGGTGACAAATCAGCGCTCACTAAATGCAGTTGCAAATAATATCAGCAATGCCAATACTGCAGGTTATAAAAGGGATCAGGTTCAGCGAAATACATTCAATGAACAATTAATTCTAGTGCAGGAGAGAAGAGCGGCATCGGGCACATTCTCACAACTATATTCAAGCGAAACTACAACTTCAGCTGAGCAAGGTTCGCTTGAATTCACATCAAGCCCATTCGATCTTGCCATTCAGGGTCCGGCATGGTTTAATCTTTCCAGTGCAGGGGGAACATTACTAACGCGCAACGGGCAATTCGGGCTAGATGGAGATGGATACCTAGCACTTGGCGCATCGGGCCGTGTGCTTGGCGAGAATGGTGAAATTCATCTTGGGGATAGCGATTTTGTCGTATGCGAAGATGGCGCCATTTTTAATGAAAATGGCTATGTAGATAC
>JAAZLM010000237.1 GCA_012799315.1 Clostridiales bacterium
CATGCGAGCCACAATATACACTGCGAAATCTTTTCATCATTTATTGCCATGGGACTCGCTTCCTTTCCTTGACTTTATTTAAGGATTATCGATAGTAGCATTAATGCCTGTGTTAGATGCTGTTCATAAGGTGTGCAATTAATCTTTGCTATCGACTCCTCTGCCAATTGGAATGACAATCTTCATGTATTCGCTATTGAATTCAGGCTAATGTCATTTATGCAATTCAGTCATAATCTCTGCCTGTGTGCTAGTATTGTCTCTTCCCATCTATAATATAACATACTTTTTCATCTATGTCAACAGTTTTTGCAATATTTTTTTGAATTTTTTAGTTATTTTTTTGTTATTAAAGTGCTATTGACTTTTTAATATTTGGAAAGTATAATTGAATATTAGAGGGCAAAAATACGAGTGTCGTTCTAAACCAATATAATTAAGGAGAATACTATGTCTGATAATTTAGATTTTACTCCCGACATATTCACATTAACGGATGAGGAGGGCAACGAACAAATATTCGAAATTCTTGATACTCTTGAGCTTGAAGATGAATACTACTATGCTCTTACTCCATTCTTTGAAAATCCTGAAGATATGTTAGCCGATAGCGGCGAATTTGTTATATTAAAGACCGTCACGGTCGACGGTGAGGATATGCTTTCTTCACTTGACGATGAAGATGAATTAGATAGAGTCGGCGCAATTTTCCTAGAAAAATTCGAAAAAATATTCAATGACGACTTCGACGAAGAAGAATAGGTTTATATCTTTTTCAATTTATTCTATAAACTACCATTGTTTTTCTGTCGTAAGTGGGCTATAATATAGTTGCAAGATTCTTCTGCTTTGTGCGAGCAAGTGTGACTTGTATAATCCAACGCACAACTAAAAAGGGATGAAGACTCTTTTGAACTATTGCAGACCTCCCACTCTTGTGGACGAAGGGAGCATGAAAGCAAAAGGCTTTTTTACCCGTCCTGCTAAAAGCGGGTTTTATCCGTCGCACGGACGGCAAGGTGGTTGAATCGTCAAGGGGCTGTGAACAACAGTCCCTTGTGCTTATATATGGGGGTGTTTTCATGGGCGAGGATTGGCTATCAAGGGCTAGAATCCTAATCGGCGATGCCGGTATTGAAATTTTAGAAAATAGTACTGTTGCAGTAGTTGGACTTGGCGGGGTTGGTGGCGCAGCAGTTGAAGCATTATGCAGGAGTGGTGTCGGTAGATTAATACTTGTTGACCACGATGTAATAGATCTAACTAATTTAAATCGGCAAATTATTGCGACTACTGCGAATATTGGGCAGAAGAAATGCTCCGCATGGGAAAAACGTGTCAAGGATATTAATCCCATGTGTGAAGTGATATGCCTTGACACCTTCTATAATGAAGATACAAGCGATGCCTTATTCGAGCATACGATTGACTACATAATTGATGGTATTGATACCGTAACATCTAAGCTGCATTTAGTCGCAGCAGCGAGGGAGCGCAACATCCCACTTATAATGTGTCTGGGTGCTGGGAATAGATTGTCGCCTTCTTCTTTCAAAGTTGGGGATATAACGGATACTATCGGTAGCAAGTGCAAATTCTCAAGGGTAATGCGTCGGGAACTAAAGCGCAGGGGAATCGTGCAGCAACGAATCGTATTCTCCACTGAAGATCCGTATACGTCGGCTTTCTCTGGTGATTCGCCTAAAGGGCGGCATTCACCCGGTAGTATATCATTTTGCCCGCCCGTCGCTGGGTATATTGCCGCCGGTGAAGCTATTAACGATTTGTTAGATGCAAATTCATCCAAAAGTTAACACCTTAGCATAATCTATGATATAATATAGTGGGATGAAAGGGGTAAGACATGGTTGCATATGATAATAAATTTTTAAGTCGGCATTTATCTTTCTATGATGAATTCACCGCTTCGCAAAGGGCGCTTTTCCATGAATCGCTACAAGTACAGCCTCTTGTTAAGGGGAATATAATTCTAAATCATGATAAGCAGTGTCAAGGTCTAGTACTTGTCAAGCGAGGGCAATTGCGTGCATATATTGTATCGGATGGCGGTAAGGAGATTACGCTATATCGTCTATTGGCGGGCGATTCATGCGTTATGACTGCCTCATGCGTGCTCAAGAACATTAACTTCACTATTAATCTTGCAGCTGAAAAGGATAGTGAAATATATATTGTGCCTCCATTACAATATAGCAAATTAATGGAGAGCAATCCCGTGGTGAATAAATTCACCTTAGACAAGATGTCGTCTAGATTTTCAGATGTCATGTGGATCATGGAGCAAGTCGTATTCTCATCAATGGCGAAGCGCATAGCCTCTTCACTACTTGAATATTCATCACTAGAACAGAGTGATTACATATCGACTACACATGAGAATATCGCAAGAGATGTTGGAACAGCTCGTGAAGTTGTTTCACGGATGCTCAAGTATTTCGAATCCGAGGGAGCAATTGAACTTTCACGTGGGGCTGTCCTAATTAAAAGTTACGAAAAGTTAGAGGAGATTAGTGACTAGTATAGGGGGAACATATGGCTGTAAAGGCAGTTTTTGAGCAGACATTTGAAGAGCATTCCTTCCCTTATATGCTCTCAAAAACGAATAATGAGATGTATTTAGATATAATATATTGCCATTGGCACAATTCAATTGAATTCATCTATGTTACTGAAGGAGTGCTTTCCTTACAGGTCGACATGAATTTCTATGATATAAAGGCTGGTGAGGCGGCAATAATCAATAGCGGTGAAGTGCATTATGCTAATTCTGCTAATGAGGGATTTTGCAATGCGTATGCAATTGTATTCGATCCGCATATGCTCAACTTCCTCGAACATGATATTTGCCAGATAAAATATATCGATCCTCTTCTATCGGCGGAAATAAAATTCCCGACACATATCGCCGGTAATCACCACTGGGAGAATCAAGTTATATCCGATATTGAAAGATTAATTTCACTGGATGGGCGCAGCTTTACAGGATATGAATTACTGACAAAAAGCTTGCTCTACTCAATTGTCGCTACAGTTGCCAATGCCGATGCATTCATAAAATCATCTCAAAAGACGCTCGGCAATCCTAAGGTGGATAGACTTAAGAAGGTTATGACTTATATACACAATCACTTCCACGAAAAGCTATATATATCCGATCTAGCGGCGGAAGTTAATATGAGTGAAGATAATTTCTATAAGTATTTTAAGAATGCTACTGGGAAGACGCCGACGGAATTCATCAATAACTTCCGAATGCAAATGGCGGAGCGGCTCTTAATGGCGGGGAATGCCAGCGTGTCCGAAGTTGGTTTCGCAGTTGGATTCGACAATGTCAGTTATTTTATCAAAACATTTAAGAAGTATCGTGGTTGCACACCACGTGAATATCTAAAAAGATTCCAAAGTGGAATGTCAATATAGCAAGAACTCCCCTTATTGTTTTTCAATAAGGGGAGTTCTTTGTAAAATGAAAAATTATCTTTCTAAATTTTGATCACGTGATGGGCCGACACCGACCATTTTAATCGGACAGCCGCATACTTCCTCAAGTCTTGCAATATATGCTTTGCAAGCCTCTGGCAGATCGTCATAACTCTTACATCCGGAGATATCACCGCTGAATCCCGGTACCTCTTCATATACTGGTTCGCAGCCCTCTAATTCCTCCAATGTGGGAGGGAAGTTCTCAGTAATTTCTCCATTGGGCTTTTTATACGCAACGCAAATTTTAAGTGTGGGGATATCGCTGATTGTATCGAATTTATTTACTGCTAGTCCTGTTAGCCCATTGCATCTAACTGCATGGCGGAGTATCACCGCATCGAACCAACCTGTACGACGTGGTCTACCAGTTGTTGTGCCGAATTCATTCCCACGATTGCGGATTAAGTCGCCCATCTCACAATCTAGCTCGGTCGGGAATGGGCCTTTTCCAACACGTGTAGTATATGCTTTAGCAACACCGATTACATCGTTTATCTCGGTCGGGCCAATGCCTGAGCCAACACATACGCCGCCCGATAATGGGTGCGATGACGTCACATATGGATATGTGCCAAAATCAAGGTCAAGGAGTGTTCCTTGCGCCCC